>JBGUIF010000095.1:0-71512 GCA_045112755.1 Anaerobutyricum sp. | reverse complement strand
GAAGCAGAACATTGAAAAGGTTCTCAAGGTTGCCGGCGAGATTGAAAAGATGGCTGAGTCCAAAGTGGAATTTTCCAGATCACTGGGGGCAGTAAAGATTCCAAGAGGTTTTGATTTTTCTTTATAATGAGGTGTAAATATGCTTGATCTGCTAATTGTCGGAAGCGGTCCGGCAGGTCTCAGTGCGGCAGTTTACGCGAAGCGGAGTAATCTGGATTTTATGGTGGCTGAGCAGGAATTTCTCGGGACAGGTCAGATTGCGAAGAGCTTCAGGGTAGACAATTATCTTGGCTATTACGGTATCACCGGTTATGACCTTGGTGAAAAGTTCCGCCTGCATGCAGAAGAGCTCAGAGTTCCTTTCCACACAGGAGAGGTATGCGCTTGTGTAAAGATTGACGGCGGCTGGAAGATTGCTTTTACGGATGGCCGGCAGCAGGAAGCAAGGACTTTGATCTGGGCGGCCGGTACCAGGACCCGGCATCTGAATATCATCGGGAGAGAGAAGTTCGAAGCAGAATATATCCATTCCTGTGCTGTCTGTGACGGACCGGCCTATGATGATAAGGCAGTGGCAGTGGTCGGAGGAGGAGATACAGCCCTAGATACGGCCCTTTTCATGACCAATTTCTGTAATCAGGTCTATCTGATTCACTGGATGGATCAGTTCCAGGGTAATCCTGCGACCTTAAAGAAGCTGGAAAAAATGAGCACCGTGGAGATTCTTCCAGGGACCTCTGTACTCATGGCCGAGGGAGAAGACCGCCTTCGTGGTCTGGTGCTGAGCAGCGGCAGAAGGATTCCTGTGGATGGCCTTTTTGAGGCGGTGGGGGCCCTGCCCTGCACAGATATCCTGAAAGGTCTGGTGGAGCTGGATTCCCAGGGCTATATTGTGGCAGGAGAAGACGGTGTCACTTCCTGTCCGGGATTTTTTGCGGCCGGAGATGTCAGGACCAAGAATTTAAGACAGGTGTCCACCGCAGTGGGAGACGGAGCCAATGCTCTCCACTCTGTACAGGATTACCTGAAAACGATATAATAAGCAGCGTAGGATGATTGACAGGAAAAGCAGGGCGGAAGGAAGCTGGAGAAGCTTTTTCGTCCTGTTTCTTTTTTGCAGCGGAAGCTGCCAATATCTGGACGGTGACGGCCGATATTCACCCGGATGACATTATCATAAGAGAGGGGGCATCTGATATGACGATGAAGAGAACAAAGAAATGCCTGGCGATCGCGGCAGCTGTGGTCATGGGAATTACTCTTTGTGCCTGCGGATCAGGAAATAAAGAAACAGGCGCGACAGAGAGCAAACTGGAACTGAAAGAGACGGAAAAGGGCAATAAGGTCAATGAAGATTTCAGTCTGAACGTGAATACCAACCGGGCAAGTGATTATGCGAAAAAGGAGCTGGTTCTGCCGGTGAAAGGTATCGGAAGAGGAATCTCCACCGACGTGAAGGCAAAGAAAAAATATAAGATTGTGGTCATGACCAGAAATTCCACGAACCCCTACATGATCGGAATGTGGGCGGGCGGCGCCCAGGCAGGAAAAGATATGGGTCTGGAAGTGCAGACTCTGGCTCCTTCCAACCAGGATAATATCGATGATCAGCTGACCATCATGGAATCCCTGATTGATCAGAACGTAGATGGCTTTGTGATCCATCCTTCTGACTCCAAGGGCATCCAGCCTATGATTGATGCGGCCAATGAGAAAGGGATTCCGGTGGTTGCCATTGGAACGGCCCCTGACACAGGTGCTTTTATGAGAACCGGCGTTGACTATTATGAGACCGGCTATCTGGTAACCAAAGAATTGTGTGAAGCAGCCGGCGGAAAGGGGAAAGCAATCATTCTCGAAGGCCCTGCCGGTGTCCAGAATATGGAAGAAAGAAAGGCGGGCATCAAGGATGCCATAGCCGAGTATCCCGATATGGAGATTGCGGCTTCCCAGACAGCAAACTGTAAGAGGGATGAAGCCATGCGTGTTATGGAGAATCTGCTGGCCAAAGAGGATATTGCTGATGGTCTGACGATTGTCTCCTGCTGTAATGATGAGATGGCAATCGGAGCGATTCAGGCTCTGAAGGCAAAACATATGAAAAACGTTTTTGTAGGCGGCGCTGATGCCTCTAAAGATGCTTCCCAGGCGGTAAAAGACGGAGATCTTTATGTGACCTACAATACAGACCCTTATGGTTCCACTTATCTGGCAGTGACTTATCTTGTCCAGTACCTCAACGACAAGACCCTTCCGGAAGAGTACTTTATTCCCTTCCCATCGGAGAGGCATAATCCTTTGATTACCAAAGACAATGTCCAGGAATACATCGATCAGTACAGGTGGTTTGAATAGACAGTTGCTGTCTGCATATCCTGCATGGAATGATTGATGCCTTGTACGGAGTCATATAGATGGTTCAGATCATATGTAGATAGATAAGATAATAAAAGAAAAGTCCCGTTGGAAATGCTGATGACGGGGCTTTTCTTGCTGAATAGGAAATTGCGGTTTCCGAATCGGATGTGCACCTGGGCGATATTGTGGTATGATGACAGAAAAGGAGGGGATGAGAGATGGAAGCACTTTTACAGGTGAAGGACATTACGAAAACATTTCCCGGCGTCAAGGCTCTTGATCATGTCAGTCTTGATCTCTATCCCGGAGAGGTACATATCCTTGCCGGGGAAAATGGTGCGGGCAAAAGTACGCTGGTGAAATGTATTCTGGGTGTCCACAAGCCGGAAGAAGGGCAGATTTTTCTTGACGGGGAGAAAGTGGACTTTCGCGGTCCCCAGGAAGCTCTGAAAAGAGGAATCGGTGCTGTCTATCAGGAGCTGACCATGGTCCCCTGGCTCAATGCGGCAGAGAATATTTTTTTCAACCGGGAACCGCATTTTCCCGGAGGAATACTTATCAATAATAAAAAAATGAAAGAAGATGCCAGACGACTGATGGCAGATCTGGCATGTGAAGATATCAATCTGGAGTGCCCTGTGAAATCCCTCGGCATCGCCCAGCAGCAGATGGTGGAAATTGCCAAGGCAGTGTCCATGCATCCCAGGGTCCTGATTTTTGATGAACCGACGTCGTCCCTTTCTGACCATGAGATAGATGCTCTCTTTCGTTTGATCAGACTGCTGAAGCGCAAAGACATCGCCATCGTCTACATCTCCCATCGCATGCAGGAGCTGAGAGAAATCGGCGACCGGGTTACCGTCCTTCGGGACGGGAAGCAGATCAGGACGGCAAGGCTGTGTGAACTGAGTGACCGGCAGCTGGTGGAACTGATGGTGGGCAGGAATCTTAATCAGATTTATCTCCGGGAAAATCTGCATTGCGAAGATACGGTTCTTGAAGTCAGCCATGTTTCAGACAGAAAAGGCTTTGTCAGGGACTGTTCTATGGAGGTCAGATCCGGTGAGATTGTCGGGGTTGCAGGCCTTGCAGGGGCAGGGAGAACGGAACTTGCCAGATTGATTTACGGGGTGGATCGTCCGGGAAGCGGCCAGATTTTTCTCCACGGGAGAGAGATGACCGGAAAAGGGCCTGAAGCCATGGTCCGGGCCGGCCTCTGTCTGATTCCGGAAGACAGGAAAGAACTTGGCCTGGCCCTGCGGGCGCCCATCTCCTGGAATATCCTGGCTGCCAGCCTGAAGAAATTATTTACCGGAAGGATCATAGATGCCAGGAAAGAGGAGGAGATTTCCGGCAGATATGTAAAAGATCTCGCTATCGCCACCCCGGATGTGAAAAGAGAGGTCAGGATGCTCTCCGGCGGCAACCAGCAGAAGACAGTTCTGGCCAAATGGCTTTGTGCCGATGCAGATGTTCTGATTTTTGATGAGCCCACCAGAGGGATCGATATCGGGGCCAGGGTGGAAATTTACCGGCTGATGAATAATTTGGCTTCCAGAGGAAAGGCCATCCTGATGATTTCCTCGGACATGGCGGAGGTCATTGGTATGAGTGACAGAGTATATGTCATGAGAGAAGGAAGAATTGTTGGCCAGGTGGATCAGGAACATTTGACAGAGGATACGCTGGGGACCATGATGATGCTGGAGAAAGGAGACAGGGAAGATGCATGACAAAGGTCTGAAAAAATGGATTCGAAGAATACCGTCAGCCTGTTATATGCTTCTGCTGCTGGTGGTTTTCTTCACCCTGCAGGTGCCCGACTTCCTTTCTCCTGAGAATATGGCAATTATTCTGCGTCAGGCTGCGCCTTTGCTGGTCCTGGCCTCCGGACAGACTCTGATCATCCTTTTGCAGGGTACGGATCTGTCCCTGGGATCTATCGTGAGTATGGCCGGCGTGCTGTGGATGCTCCTTCTGAACCTGGGCGTTCCCATGGTGCCTGCAGTGTTGTGCGTCCTTGCTGCATCTCTTATGGGGGGGATTCTCAATGGATTTTTGGTGGCAAGAGGCCGGCTTCCGGTATTTATCGTCACTCTGGGAACCCAGAATATTTTCAAATCAGCTGCCCTGCTCCTGTGCGGCAGTCAGACCCTCTATTATCGGGACAGTATTTTCAGGACTATAGCAAGAGATTCCTTTTTGGGCCTGACCTGGTCGGTCTGGATCAGTCTCTTTTTCTTTATTCTTACCTGGATTCTTCTGACCATGACTGGATTTGGCAAGAAGATCAAGGCTCTGGGAGGAAATGCGGAAGCCCTCACTCTCAGTGGAGGAAGTATCAGCCGGACCACCATTATGGCCTTTGCCTATGCAGCCCTCATGGCCGGTGCAGCGGCCCTCCTGGTCTGCTGCAGAATTGAATCCGGCAACCCCAATGCAGGAAATGGGATGGAATTTAATTCCATAGCAGCAGTGCTTTTGGGAGGCACATCCATGAGAGAAGGACGAGGAGGTGTGGGAGGAACTATCTTTGGCGTACTTTTGATGCAGGTGCTCAAGACAGGTCTCACCCAGGTGGGTATTTCCTCCATCTACCAGCAGGCCATCATCGGAAGTGTTGTTTTAACTGCCATCATCATGGATGTGCTGTTTAAAGGATCCTTTATTCAAAGTCTGTCCTTTGGAGGGACTCCTGTGACTGCCAGGGAAAGGCATTCCGGGCAGAAGGACAGAAAGAGGGAAAGGAGGACCAGATGAGCAAAAATGTGATGAAAGACTGGAGAAGAATCATGGAATCCAAATATTTCTTTACTATGGTCAGTCTCTTGCTTTTATGCCTGATCTCCTGTCTCCTGTCTTCTTCTTTTCTGACACTGAGAAATATGATGACAATTTTCAGGCAGGCCAGTATCCTGCTGATGCTCAGTCTGGGGCTGACTGCTGTGGTCCTGACGGGAAATATTGACCTGTCCGTGGGCGGCTGTGCAGCCCTGACCGGCTGTTTCTGCGCCCGGATGCTGGTGAGCGGCCTCCCGGTGTGGCTGACAATGATTCTTTGCCTGGGGATTGGCGTTCTGATCGGTTTTCTCAATGGGATCATGGTCGGTGTGATTGGCCTGCCTTCTTTTGTGGCTACCTATGGTATGAATATGCTGGCAGCGGGGCTGGCAACCATTGTTATGAACGGAGGGATCATCTATGATCTGCCTCCCAATTTTACCAAGCTAGGCATTGGTTTTCTTGGTCCTGTACCCGTTCCGGTGATCATCACTGGTCTGACGGCAGTGTTCCTGGGCTTTGTGCTCCGCAAAACAGTATTCGGACGGAATGTCTATCTGATTGGATATAATCGTCGGGCGGCTGACTATTCAGGGATAAGCAGCCTCAGGGTTCTGCTTTTTGCTTACATCCTTTGCGGTATCACCGGGGCCCTGGGAGGGATCCTGATCACAGCCCGGCTCAATGCTGCAGAAGCGGGCATGAGCGAGGCCTATGGCCTGCAGATTGTGGCAGCGGTGGTGGTTGGAGGAACCTCTCTCCTGGGAGGAGAGGGAGGTGTGGCAGGCACCGTGATCGGCGCTGTGATTCTGACCATGATTGTCAACATCATGAATATCATGGGAGTGGATTCCAACTGGCAGAACTTTGTGCTGGGCATCGTTATCCTTCTCATGGTCTGGATAGATGTTTTCACCAGAGCAAAAATCAGGACACCGTTCTTTTCGGGAGACAGAATGGATGAATGATTATCAGAACTCGAATAGAGGCTGTATGTCTGCCTGCGGATAAGACAGAGAAAAAACCAGTAATAACAGGGGAGGGGAAGACCATCGTCCGGTCTTCCCCTCCCCTGTTGGCATAGTAAATAATAGAGAATGTAAATAGTAGAGAATGATAAGTAGATTATTCCTCGATAAACTCTGCTGTCTGATCCAGCATATTGATGCGGACGATTCCTTTTTTACCGTCAACCTTCACAAAGGGAAGGGTTTCGTACTTTGCTTTTTCCAGACGCTTGCCTGGATCGTACTCAGCAGCTTTATCAATCTCGATGGTCTCCTCGCCGGACATCATCATCTGCCGGATATTTTTGACCAGGAGGCGGTCATAGCGCTGGCAGGCCTTGGCAGCCTTCTCCTGGTTTTCCGGTTTCTCAAAGTATTCTTTCGTCCATACTTCCAGATCCTTGATCTCAAGCATTCTTATAAACCTCCCAAACTCACATGGTTCATGCGTTAATCTGCTCCTATTATATAGGAAAGAAAAGTGACCCTCCAGTGAGAAAACTACACAATGCAGGGAAAAACAAAAAAGGTGAGGGGTAGAAAATTGTCATTTCATCCTTGGTATTAACGACAATAGTTTTCATTGTACTGAAGATAATACCTTGCTATTGGCAAATATGTCGTGACAAGGTCTTGTACAGGCCCTTGTTTTTCGTAAAAAAAGACGAAAATACAAAATGAAAATTAATTGTTTTTTGCTAATGTCTGAATTGAATATTCCTAATATAGAGTTTGGGATTTTAGTATAATCTATCTAGATGAAAGCTCAGTAAGTGGTTGATTTATGGGTTTATGGGATTATTTGAGTTATCATCTCTCAAACAAGGATTTGCACATCGCCTTTTTGATGTGCCAGTAAGTAAGGAGGAAAATTGTAATGATCGCAAAAGGATTTACAGAACCAACCGCAAGAATCAAAGCCTTAAAAGCAGAAGTTGTTAATGCTGTTCCGGAAGTTGAGCCGTATAGAGCTGTCCTGATCACAGAGTCTTACAAAGAGACTGAGGGAATGCCGGCAGTTATGAGAAGAGCTAAAGCTAATGAGAAGATCTTCAACAATCTTCCCGTTGTTATCCGTGACAACGAGCTTATCGTAGGTGCTCTTTCCGTTAAGCCTCGTTCCACAAACCTCTGCCCGGAGTTCTCATTTGACTGGGTTGAGAAAGAGTTCAAGACCATGGCTACACGTATGTGTGACCCGTTCGTAATCACAGAAGAGACAGCAGATATCCTTCATGAAGTATTCAAGTACTGGAAGGGTAAGACAACCAGTGAGCTGGCTACTTCCTTCATGAGCCAGGAAGCTCTCGACTGCCAGGCAGGCGGTGTTTTCACGGTTGGTAACTACTACTTTGGTGGAATCGGCCATGTTTGTGTAGACTACGGCAAAGTATTAAATAAGGGCTTCAAGGGCGTTATCGCTGAGGTAGTTGAAGCCATGAACAAACTTGACAGAAATGATCCTGAATATCTGCAGAAGAGAACCTTCCATGAGGCAGTTATCATTTCCTACAATGCAGCTATTAACTTCGCTAAGAGATACAGCAAGAAGGCAGCTGAGATGGCAGCTTCCTGCTCAGATCCCAAGAGAAAAGCCGAGTTAGAAATGATCGCTAAGAACTGTGATCGTGTTCCCGAGAATCCGGCTACAAACTTCTGGGAGGCATGTCAGTCATTCTGGTTCGTTCAGGCATTAGTTCAGATCGAAGCTAACGGACATTCCATCTCCCCAGGACGTTTTGACACATATATGTGGCCATTCCTTGAGAACGACAAAGACATCGACAAAGAGTTCGCTCAGGAACTGGTTGACTGTATCTTCGTTCTTCTTAACCATGTAAATAAGACACGTGATGACGTTTCCGATCAGGCATTCGCAGGATACGCTGTATTCCAGAACTTCGGCGTAGGCGGACAGGATGAGGAAGGTCTCGACATCACCAATCCGTTATCCTATATGTGTATGGACGCAGCTGCACACGTAAGACTGCCAGCTCCTTCCTTCTCCGTACGTATCCACAACCAGACACCGGACGAGTTCCTGCTTCGTGCATGTGAGCTTTCCAGATTAGGTATGGGTGTTCCGGCATTCTACAATGACGAGGCTATTATCCCTGCTCTTTGTAACAGAGGACTTACCCTTGCAGACGCCAGAAGCTACTGTATCATCGGTTGTGTAGAGCCTCAGTGCCCGCATAAGACAGAGGGATGGCATGACTCCGCATTCTTCAACTGTGCTAAGGTATTCGATATCGCCATCCATGGTGGAAAGAACCGTGACGGCAAGCAGTTAGGCCCGGTTTGCAAGCCTATGCCTGAGTGGAAGTCCATGGACGATGTTGTTGAAGCATACACCACACAGATCAAGTACTTCGTAGAGAAGCTGGTTGAGTCTGACAACGCAGTAGACGTAGCTCATGCTCAGCGTGCACCGCTGCCGTTCATGAGTGCTCTGGTTGATGACTGTATCAAGCGCGGCAAGACTGTTATGGAAGGTGGAGCAATCTACAACTTCACAGGCCCGCAGGCATTTGGTAACGTTGATACTGGTGATGCTATGTACGCAATCAAGAAGCATGTATTCGAGGACAAGGATCTCACAATGGCTCAGATTTATGAGGCTATGGAGAACAACTTCGGTGCTGAGCTCGGCGCAGGCTGCTACGATGGACCGTTCGTAGTTATGAGTGCTCCGCCTGAGGCAGCAGCAGCTTCTGTATCCAATAAGTCCAGCAACGTTGATGCATCCAGCATGGAAGCAATCATCAACGAAGTAGTTCGCAAGATCTTAGCTGAGAACGGATCCACCTCCAGCATGAGCGGTGTTAAGACATTCTCACCGGCATGTGACGATGCTAAGAGAGCTGAGTACGACAGAATCCGTAACATCCTCGATGCAACACCTTGCTTCGGTAACGATATCGACGAAGTAGATATCTGGGCTCGTAAAGCTACACAGATCTACAGCCATGAGGTAGAGAAATATAAGAACCCGCGTAACGGCCAGTATCAGGCTGGATGTTATCCGGTATCCGCTAACGTATTATTCGGTAAAGACGTACAGGCTCTTCCGGATGGACGTTACTCCAATGCTCCTCTTGCCGATGGTATCTCCCCACGTCAGGGCCATGACGTTAAGGGACCGACAGCTGCAGGTAACTCCGTTGCTAAGCTTGACCAGCTGAACATCTCCAACGGTACTCTTTACAACCAGAAGTTCTTACCGTCCGCAGTAGCAGGTGATCAGGGTCTGATCAACTTCGCAGGTGTTGTACGTAACTACTTCGATAAGAAGGGTATGCATGTACAGTTCAACGTTATCGACAGAGAGACTCTGGTAGACGCTCAGAATCATCCTGAGAACTACAAAGACCTCGTTGTTCGTGTAGCTGGATATTCCGCACACTGGACCGTACTTGCCAAGGAAGTACAGGATGACATCATCGCTCGTACAGAGCAGACATTCTAATCTGTCCTTGATTTAGTCATTATGCCTGAAGAAACACCGTGAAGCTTCATGTAAGACGAAGGTGGAATCAGAAGGCAGATTAACCCCAGTAGGTGACATTCCCCCGTCCTTCGGGGCGGGGGGTGTTTATAAATGCTCAAGCATTTTCAAGGTTTTCTGGAGGAAGTACCTATGAATAAACTGAAATATGTGCAAGAGGAAAAGAGTGGGGAGGCAAGAAAAGGTCTGATCTTCAATATACAGAGATTCTCTGTAAATGACGGACCTGGAGTTCGTTCCATCGTCTTCTTAAATGGGTGTCCTTTGCGCTGTAAATGGTGCTGTAATCCCGAATCACAGGAACTGAAATCAGTGATCATGTTCAAGGCGCAGAACTGTGTCGGATGTGGAAACTGCGAAGTCGTATGTCCTACTGGCGCTTCTAATCTGAATTTTCCAGGGAAAATTGATCATACAAAGTGTATCGTCTGTGGAAAATGTGTGGACGTCTGCTACCACAGGGCTTTAGAGCAGTCCGGAACGTGGAGAACCGTTGAAGATATTGTCAAAGAACTCTATAAAGATTCGACGATTTATCGTAAGACGGGCGGCGGCATCACATTCTCCGGAGGAGAAGCTTTTGTACAGCATGAATTTTTAAAGGAACTCATCGAAGCCTGTAAGGGTCTTGGATGGACAACTGCCATTGAGACAACAGGATATACATCCATTGAAGTCCTTGACAAGATTGTTCCACTGCTGGATCTGGTGATGATGGATATCAAACATGTTCATCCCCTGATTCACAAAGAGTTTACAGGCGTCTCTAATGAGAGAATCCTCACCAATGCATATCATATCGCTGAGCTGGCAAAACAGATGATTATTCGTGTACCGGTGGTTCCGGGCTTCAACGCGGATGTGGATGTCATCAGGGCCATCGCCAAGTTTGCAACCAGTCTGCCGGGTGTAGAAGAGCTGCATCTTCTTCCCTACCATGATCTTGGAAGCAACAAGTACGGTATGCTGGGCAAGCCTTATGAACTGTATGGTGTAAAGACTCCTGAAAAGGATTATATGGAGGTTCTCCAGGAGATTGTAGAAGAAGAAGGATTGATCTGTAAGATAGGAGGTTAAAATCTTGAAAAAGGACTACACCTTACTTACCTCTGAATCAGTTACAGAAGGACATCCTGACAAAGTGTGCGATATTATTTCCGATGCGATCCTGGATGCTTATTTATCTCAGGACCCTTCCTCCCATGTGGCAGTGGAGACGATGGCCTCTGAAGGCATTGTTTTCATTGCAGGTGAAGTGACTTCATCCGGATGTGTAGATGTGGGGGAAGTGGCAAGAAAGGTTCTTGTTGAGATAGGATATGACGGAAAAGAGAAAGGCATGGATGGCAGGGACTGTGTGATTTTAACCAACATAGTCAGCCAGTCACCCGATATCGCACAGGGCGTCGTACAGGAAAATGGCGAAATTGGCGCTGGAGACCAGGGTATGATGTTTGGCTATGCCAGTGATGAAACAAAGGAGTATATGCCTTTGTCCATCTCCCTGGCACACAAGCTGGCAAAACAGCTCACCAGAGTGAGAAAGGAAGGGATACTCCCTTACCTTTATCCCGATGGAAAGTCTCAGGTGACAGTAGCCTGTGATGATAATGGCGATGTTGTCGGAATCAGTGATGTGGTTATATCTTCACAGCACAATGCGGATGTAGCCATAGAACAGCTTCGGGCAGACATCGAAGAATATGTAATCAGAGCGGTGATTCCGAACGATCTCCTGCTTCCGGATGTAAAGATTTATATCAATCCCACCGGACGCTTCGTAGTGGGCGGACCGGAAGGTGATGTGGGTCTCACAGGAAGAAAAATCATCGTGGATACTTATGGCGGAATCGCAAGGCATGGCGGTGGAGCCTTCTCAGGAAAGGATCCGACCAAGGTTGACAGATCCGCTGCTTACATGGCCAGATATGCTGCCAAGAATGTGGTAGCTGCAGGGCTCTGTAAGAAATGTGAAGTAAATCTTGCTTATGCCATTGGCGTTGCCCAGCCGGTATCTATTAAGATTGATACTTTTGGGACAGAGGAATTGCCAAAGAAAATTATAGAAAAAGCAGTCAGAGCTGTCTTCGATTTCAGTGTGGCCGGAATTATCAGTAACTTATCTCTCACTAAGGTTACTTATAAACCGGTTGCAGCATACGGACACTTTGGAAGAGATGAGCTTAATCTTCCATGGGAGAGGACAGACAAAGTGACTGAGCTCCAGATGAAGACTGCAGCATTGCTGGCTGAAGAAATCTGTAAGATTAACTTGTAGATTCAGTCTTAATCTGACATGCATGAGAAAAACAATACCTAATTTCGGATATGCATATTACGAAAGGTGTCATTCAAGCATAACCATCCTATAATCGGTCTCAACAAACTCTCACATTAGATTATATGATAAAATATTAATAATTTGCTTGATTCACATGGCAGGAGGGGATTTATTCCTCTCCTGTTTTTTGTATTATGGTAAATTACTCCGCATTTCCTATAATATAAAACCCGCCGGGGGCGGGTAGTCCGGGGGATCACGTAAGGGCTGACCGAAGCTGCAAAGATTAGATTTTACTATTTTTAAACAGGGTTATTACTATTCTATAATTATAGATATTAAAAGGCCGCGTAAATAGGTGAGTTAGGAAAGACAAGTGTAAAATGTTGCAGTTATAAATTTTGATTAAAACAAATAAATTTTCAATCATGAACAATATTAAGCAATTATTAGCACTAATTTATAAAAAATGTCACAAAAAATCAAATTTTTTATTGTGCAAATAAATGATAAAATAGAAAAAAGGAAAAATCTGTGCATAAGGAATGAGGGAAATATGAATCAAAAATATCAGAATAAAAACAGAGATATTAGCCTCGATGGGCTGTTTGGAAGAGACCGGCTTCAGGATATTCAGAACAACCTGTCAGATCTCACGGGAATCTCATTCCAGGTCATTGATTACAGAGGGAACGCCTATATTGATGATCAAGGCGGCAAGGATGCGATTCATGATTTTCATGACAGGGATGTGGAAGCAGAGGAGCTGCGGGCTCTGAATGCCATGGAGGCAGCTAAGGCAGCAATCTACAACCGTCCACAGATTTTCGGCCACTATAGAAATCTTTTGAATATGGCCATTCCCATTGTTGTCAATGAACAGTATCTTGGTGCCCTGATCGGCGGGCCTGTGCTCTGTACCGATTCAGCTAAAGGAGATTCTGCTGACGGACAGGATGATGACGAAGTGTACAGCGGAATTGATATGGCTGTTCTCCCTGAATATTCCAGAAATAAGATTGAAGCCATTGCCAAAATTGCTTTCCAGATGTTCCGGGAAATGTGTGAAAAAGAGACCATGGCCCTGCAGGTTGATACTCTGAAAAATAAAGAGATTTCCAATGATTCCATCAGGAAGAGGAACCGGGAACTGGAGATGGAGATTCGCAGAATGGAATATCAGAGCCTGAGAGGGCAGCTTCCATCTCAGCTTCTGCTGAATCTTTATACGACCATATCCTATTTTGCCATTTTGGAAAATGCCAAAAAAACTGAAAAAATGATAACAGATCTGGCACAGATTCTTCGCTATTATGTAAACAATAAGTTGGAAGATATCTCACTGTCCCAGGAGGCGGATCAGATTAAGATTTATCTGAATACCCTCAAGGAGCAGTATAATAATAAACTGAACTATCAAATCAATATTCACAGGGAAGTGGAATGGCAGAGAATTCCGGTGCTGGGGCTCCTCCCCATGGTGGAACATTTTATTGATTTCGGCGTTCTTTCCGGCAATTATGAAGGGATGCTCTATATTGATGCAGAACAGGTGCAGTCCCGCTGCCGGATTACCATGCAGTTGGAAAGTACAGGCCTGCCGGTGGGAAGATTTGGTGCTGGAATCATAGACAGTGGTTTTTCGGAATTTCAGGTTCAGACCATAAAAAAGAGGTATGAATATCTTTATAATCAGGAAATCGACCTGTCGGTGAACCCGAATATGATTGTCCTGAATATCCCTCTTCAGCAGAAGAGAAAGTACTGAATGAATGGATGAATTTCCGGTGAGGACATGGATGAGTGAAGCAGACAAATGTATTGACAATGAAGAGGTTGAATTATGGTAGACATATTAATTGCTGATACAGATGAATTATACCAGAAAGCTATGGGTAAAATGATCGATGAATGTGAAGGATGCAGACTGGTGGGAACGGCATCGTCAGGCAAAGAGGCGATGGATCTCGTAAACAGCCGTCATCCTCAGCTGGTTCTGGCGGATGCCAACCTGAAAAAGGAATCAGGCATCACTGTCTGTAAAATGATCCGCAGCAGACTGCCCGATGCCTATATTTATATCCTTTCAAATTATGGGGATTATTCTATGCTTCATGGTGCCATGGAAGCTGGTGTCAATGAGTACATTTTCAAACCTATCTCCAGAGAAAAGCTATATTCCATCATCAAAAACAGTCAGATGAAAGAGCCTGATGAACTGGAAGATAAGAACATTGAGAAGCTGATTTCCTCCCTGGATGGAAGGAATTATAAGTATTCTTACGATGTGGCCAAGGAAGTGGTTAATTATCTCTTCAAGGAGTGCAGCAGAGAATCCAGAAAAGAAAAGATGATTGGTCTCGCCTCCAGTCTCTTCTATATCATTCCGGGGATGGACAGTGCCCAGAAGGAATACTATTTACAAAAGTATAAAATTAATACCAAGAATGTCAGTAAGCCTCTTATGTGCTTTTGCTGGATCATGCAGGTGGTGACAGAGGTTTACCGCCAGCTGTGCACCATGAAATACTCCCACATGAACAAAGTATTCCAGTATATTGAGGACAATAAAAATAATGAGATTGCCCTGGCAGACCTGTCTGCCCAGGCCGGGATCAGCAGCGGCTATTTGAGTCGTATTTTTAAAAAATACTATAAGATCAGTGTGGTGGACTACATTCATCTTAGAAAGATCACCATGGCCAAATACTACATGGCCACCAGTGAGATGAATATCTCAGATATCTCTTTCCTGCTCGGTTACAGTGAGGCTGGGTATTTCTGCAAGATCTTTAAAAAATATGAAGGCAGGACACCGTCTTCTTTTAACCGTTATTCCAAAGAGCTTAAGAAAGCGGCCCTCTGAGGCGGGAAAGCCGCCCGAGTGCCGCCAATCAGTCTGCTGGCTGAAACCTATTTAGAGGTAATCTCCTTCAGGAATTTTTTCTTATCCCATCTTCCGCTGGTAATCCATTCCCGGACGCTGTCCGGAAGAGTCTCATAGGTGAAGAAGGGGTAGAGGGCCTGGATGTCATTACTGTCAAAATCCATACTGGGGACGCCGTCTTTTTCTATGCCGCATCTGGAGACAAGAGTATAGGCGATAAAAGAGTACATATAGCGCTCTATATAACGAATGCCGGCTTTTGTCATGTGATGATAGATCCGATGGAAGTTCTGAAGAGCACTGATAAGACTGCGGATGTTGTGATACTTACGAATCGATTTTTTTTGACCTGATCGTTTGGGAGTCTCTGAATGAAAGATTTCCAGGATCAGGTTTTCATTTTTGGCCAGAAAAGCGGCATAATCCATACTGGGCCACTTTCTGTTGTGGACGATGGAATGGATGATTGCCGGGTAATCCGGATCATTAAAGATCGTGCGGGCGATGATTTTTTCTTTAAGTATATTATAGGAAATGTCAGAATCCTTCATAGAATGGATGGAGGTATTCTCGTTAGTGACGATGATCGTATTGAAATGTTTATTCTCACAGTACTCATTGATGGCACCGAGCAGTTCAACCAGGTCAAGCTTGGAGCGCTCCAGATCATCAAAGACCAGAATCACCTTCTTCGTTCCATGAAGGGGATCTTCAATCTCTGGCAGAATGTGAACCATATCCAGGGAATTGACCGTGAGAACAGCGTCAGCAGAAGCGGCAGCCACAGGGTTGATCATCTTTAAAAACGGAGTTAAAACAGACAGACTCTGTTTCTCATTACTGATCTCATCATGAATTTTACCTATGACAGGCATACAGGCATTCAGCCATGCATTTTTTACGGCACGATGCAGAATATCAATACTGTTCACGCCAAAAAGAGAACAGCGGACGATAATATGGGTGTCAGCCAGAGCGTCTGTCAGATCCTTTTCTATGACATATGTTTTACCGCAGCCCCACTCACCGGCAAGAAGGAGAGCGCCAATCGGGTGTTCTTCTTTACAATAATAGATTAATTCTTTTACAGTACTCATACTTGATAAACCTTTTTTCGTTAATTAGCAAAAATACAATAGATTTAAATGGTTTCTTTATGATTCATTTAATCTAAGTATATCACAAATTCACCAAAAGTTGTTCTTTCTTCAGCATTTATGATCTTTGCCCGACCTATGTCCTGGCGGCAATCGGCTTGGTAAAAAAAGAGGACTGCCGCATCAGGAAAGCGGCAGTCCGGGAAATCTTCTTATTTCGATGTTGATCAGGTGAAATATGCGGCCTGAAACGATCAGGCATTTCTTTTAGCCAGGGCTTTGTCAAGAACCGTCATGGCTTTTTTGCCATCAAGGGCGGTGATCAACTCTACCCCGTGATCTTTCATAATCTGATAAGTATCCAGAATGAGATCGATATCTGTGGAAATTTTGCTCAAGGTAAAGACCACAATGACATCAACGACATGATTTTTTACATCCTCCATCATCCTGCCGAAACCGGGCCGGTCCAGGTTCTCCGGAGGATAATTGCCCAGATCCGTATAATTCACAAACTCAATGTCACTGCCATAAACCATGTGGGCCTTGGACTGGCATGACAAAGCATCCTGCATCATGCCCTGTACGTAGGTCTGCCTGCAGATCGGGCAGCTTCCCTGCATATGCTGATGATTATAAATACCAACCTTCATAGATACCTTCCCTCCAAAAATATATACATTTAACGTGGAATCTCCCCCCGGGAGAACCATCAGATTCCAGATTTACTTCTTCTAATGGCCTATATCGATATCAAAAATGTCAATCGACTATTACCCTGTATATATTTTATCAGATGAAGCCCTTCGGATTGGGAAGAACACAGAACAATTGTGGTAATTTTAATTACATGGGAGAAGGGAAAATCAGTTTCAATATTACTAGTCTTAGGATGAATTCCTACCAAAGAAAATGCTTGCAAAATGGTATCATTATCCTATAGAAGGAGGTAGTGTATGGGTAACGGAAAAGATGTAATTCTGAAAAGAATTGTCCTGACTGAATGGGAGATGTTTCAGCAGGTTAAAGGAATAGACGGCAGAGCAGACTGTCAGGATGACTTTGAGACTTTTGTAATTATGAGGAGTTCCCAGTTTGACAGTTGGGAGGAGAACGTGCTGGCCAGCTATCTGTTTGACCTGGAGGAAGCCAAGGAAGCCGACCGCAACCTTATTATGGAAAAGTACGCTTACATGATGGCAGAAACAGACCCTCAGTACTTTAATCAGATTAAGCATTTACTTCCGCCGGTGAGTGAAGAAGTGTATTTCCTGGCTGAGCGGATTACCAATTATTATTTGAAGTGGGAGCAGGAAGTGGAAGCAAAGTACCCAAGGGTGCGGATGCAGGGAAGACCGGCTGAAGATCTCGGAAGCGGGCCTGTCAGCATCCATAACTATCTCAGGAGTGAGTTGATGACTTACTCTCAGAAGACACTGATGCTTCTCCTGGCATCCATCGAGGCGAAACCGGATCTGAACCGATATAAGGACAGTCTGAACCGGATGGCCAAGGCCTATGGTTACCGGAACCTGGATGATGCAGAATATGAGCTCTCCAAACAGCAGGGTTAGGTTTTGCAGACCGTTTTATTTCTTTGGAGAAGGGGATAGATATGCATAGAGTATTATTATTGGCAGGGGATTTCACGGAAGATTATGAAACGATGGTTCCTTTCCAGGCTCTGTCCATGCTGGGATTCCAGGTGGATGCTGTATGTCCGGACAAGAAGGCAGGCGAGTTCCTGAAGACATCGATTCACGATTTTGAGGGAGACCAGACCTACACGGAGAAGCCGGGTCATCTTTTTGCACTCAACAAGAGTTTTGATGAGGTGGACTTTGACGACTACGATGGTCTTTTTATTACCGGTGGAAGAGCTCCTGAATATATACGTTTAAACAATAAAGTGATTACTCTGGCAAAATGTTTTGTCAGAAGCGGCAAGCCTGTGGCTTCCATATGTCATGGTATACAGGTTCTCACAGCGGCGGGCGTACTCCAGGGGCGGAAAGTGACCTGCTATCCAGCCTGCGGGCCGGATGCGATCCTGGCAGGGGCCAGCTACATTGAAGTGGCTCCTGATGAGGTGGTGGTTGACGGCAACCTGATCACATCACCTGCATGGCCGGGAAATACAGCGATCTTAAGAGAGTTTGCTCATGCTCTGGGCTGCCGTTTTGTCTTTGACGATTAGCAATTGAAACCAACATGTTTTCGGATGGTGGAACTATAATCATAATCACAGGAGGTATGAATAATGGGAACTTTATTAGAGCAGCTTCACAAAATGCAGATTAACGACGCAGTAGACGATCTCACAGCAAAGGGTGGAAACCAGAACGTAGCAGCACATCCGCTGGATGGTATCTACTACTGTAAGGCATGTGGATACATTTTCGATGAGAAGAAAGAAGGGAAGGCTTTCACAACACTTTCCCATTGTCCGATCTGTGGTATGGGACAGCAGCAGTTCTTCCGGATTAACGGAGAGAGAGAGTTCTAGAAGAATAGCATACAGAATTAAAATATTAAGGATGCGTCGAAATAACGCATCCTTTTTTCGTTAAAACAGGGATGTCCTGTTCAAAGAGGATCGGAACCTTGAGATAAAGACAAGAATCCCCATGTCCAGCAACTGACACAACACAGGACATTGGTATTCTTGTCTTTTAAGTCAAAGTGGCAGCCGCTTTAAAGCGGCTGCCCTTAGCATCTGATAGAGATTTACAGCGGTCTGAAATCAGAAGCCGGATGTTTGCAGATCGGACAGATAAAGTCTGCCGGAAGCTCATCGCCCTCATAGATATAACCGCATACATTGCAGACAAAGCCTTTTTTCTCAGCCGGCTGAGGCTTCGGCTTAACATTGGCCTGATAATAGTTGTAGGTCATCGTCTCCCTGCCGGAGACAACTCTTGCTTCGGGAACGCTGCAGATGAACATACTGTGGGTGCCCAGATCGTGAACAGCCTCGACTTCGAGGGACATGAAGGCATTGATGTATTTTGGCAGATAGGCGATGCCGTTGCCGGCCCGAAGCAGAGGCCAGTTCTCAAATTTATTGACATCCCTGCCGCTCTGGAAACCGAAATTGACAAAAACATCAAATGGTGCGTCCACGGAAAGACAGTTGACATTCATCTTTCTTGTGGCCATGACCACATCGTGTGTGTAGTTGGCCTTGTTGATGGTGACAGCGACCCGGTTTGGTGTGTTGGTTACCTGGACGACAGCATTGGCAATACAGCCGGTATCCTTGCAGTCATCCTTGGTGGTGATTACGTAGAGGCCGTATCCGATCCTGAAGAGAGCGGCCATGTTCTGTTTGTTGGCCAGTGCATCATCATGCTCGATGTATTCCTGACATAACTCGTAAACCATATTCTTCAGCTCCTCAGCATTTTCTTCATGCATGGCTGACTTGATATGGACATTGTTTTTGGTGAACTCAATGTTATCGCAGGAGGAAAGCATTTCCTTCATCAGTCTGGCAGCCTGGGGAGCCCAGGAACCATTCTCAATCATGGCTACGGTTCTCTTCTGGTACTTATGCTCCACGAGCCGGTGGAGGAAATCGTGCATGAAGGGATACATGCCCCCGTTGTAGGTTGTGGTGGCCAGAACGAGTTTGCTGTAGCGGAATGCGTCGCTGACAGCGGCAGACATATCATCTCTTGCCAGGTCATAGACCACAACATTGGGCGCCTTGGCTGCCTTGAGGCAGGTCTCAAGGGCTTCAACTGCCTCCCTGGTGTGACCATAGACAGAGGTGTAGGCAATCACAATACCTTCTTCCTCAGGTGTGTAGGAGGACCACTTGTCATAGAGGTCGATGTAATAGCCAAGGTTTTCTCTAAGCACCGGACCATGGGTCGGACAGATCACCTGAATATCCAGAGTGGCAGCAATCTTCAGCAGATCCTGAACAAAATTACCGTACATACCTACGATGCCGATATAGTATCTTCTCGCCTCATCGGCCCAGTCTTCTTCCACGTCATTGGCGCCGAACTTGCCGAAGCCGTCCGCTGAGAAGAGGACCTTGTCCAGGACATCGTAGGAAACGATAACCTCAGGCCAGTGAACCATGGGTGCTTCCACAAAGGCCAGGGTATGTCTTCCCAGCCGGAGGGTGTCGCCATTCTTTACGACAACCTTTCTCTCTTCGAAATCTGTGCCGAAGAAATTCTTCATCATGGCATAAGCTTTTTCGGAGGAGACGATTTTGGCATTCTTGTAATACTGCATGAAATCGGCAATGTTGGCCGAGTGATCAGGCTCCATATGATGGACGATCAGATAGTCCGGCTGACGTCCGCAGAGCTGTTTTTCTATGTTGATCAGCCACTCACTGCCAAAATTCACATCTACTGTATCCACAACAGCGATCTTCTCGTCAAAAATCATGTAAGAATTGTAGGCGATGCCGTTGGGAACCTTGTACTGACCTTCAAACAGGTCGATCTTATGATCATTGACACCAACATATTTGATATCTTCTGTAATGTACATATTTAACCCCTGACCTTTCTTGATTTTTATACCTTTTCCAGAGAGAACAGGAACACATCTGCCGCCGGTACTGAAGGCGGATCACTCCTTCAGAAGTAGGTTCGGTCCCTGACCCCAATAACTCACTTTGTATTATAGCAAATATATTCCGTTTGTACTATGGAAAATGATGCGGAATAATAGGAGAAATTAGAACGTATTAATCAGTCACAGATCACTGCGCCGGCAGCTACATTTAAAAACCGCTCCTGTATTTTCCATGAGGGGCCCACTGGAGAAACCTGGGAGATCATGATGGCCACCAGATCTTTTTCCGGCCAGACATTGTAGACACTGCCCCAGTAGCCATGCCAGCCGTAGGAACCTGTTCCCATATAATTAAAGACGGTATTGTAATCAACCTGGACGTTCATCATGTAACCCCAGCCATGACCATACAGCCTGGTGCGCTGGGACCCGATATGATTCTGGGTCATCAGATGAATGGCATTGGGACTGAGAATCCGCTGACCGTCAAGCTCCCCTTTATTGCACAGCATCTGGGCGAAGCGAAAATAATCATAAACAGTACCGTGAAGACCTGCCGCAATATTATAATATTTCCTGCAGTCGGCAAAGGCCAGCCGGGTGGTGTCTGTCCCCGGTACGTCCAGGTCCTCAAGCCGCTCCATGGTGGCGCAGGCATAGACTGCCGGTATCCTTGACCATACAGCCTGGTCCGGGAAAAAGCAGGTTTCTTTCATACCTAAAGGGCGGAAAATATATTGATCCAGATAGGATTGAAGGTCCATGCCGGAGACGATCTCCACGATGCGGCCGGCCACCAGAGAAGTCAGATTGGAGTACTCCCACCGCTGACCGGGCTGAGAGGCCAGGGGCAGGGAAGCAATCTGGTCCACCACTTCTGCCAGAGTTTTATCCAGGGGATGCATGGTATCGATTACGCCTGCTTCCCGATATTTATGTGCACAGTAGACGCAGCCGGGATGCCCGGTCTCGGCGGACTGAATGGAGACGATGCCGGAGGTCATGGTCAGCAGGTCATGGATGGTGATCTCCCGGTCGGCCGGCACAAGCTGGCCAGGGGCACTTTCGTCATACACTTTCATCTCTTTGAAATCCGGCAGATAATCGTTGATGGGATCAGACATCATGACTTTACCCTGATCGAAAAGCTGCATCAGGGCCGCGCCCCCGATGGTTTTTGACATGGAAGCCAGCCGGAAGATGGCATCCCTCTTCATGGGTTTATCATCGTCAGCCTTGCCGTAGGCTTTAAACTGGACAATTTTCCCGTGGCGGGCCACCAGGGTTACCATTCCCTTCATTACTTTTTCCCGGATGGCGCGCTCCATCACGTCATCAATGTATTTCAGGTTCTTTGAGGCCATGCCGACCTCCTCGGCGATTTTTAACAGGCTGTCATATTTATCCATCATAAAACACCTCTCCAATCTGATTCCTTTGTGGTTTTCCCAAGATAAATCATGGGCTGATGATAAATAACCCCTGCAAGCTTTGACGTGCCGCCATGCATACAGGGGTTGATCTGCAGATTTGTATCTATTTTTTGTGACGGTTAGCCTTTGTAGAAGGATACCTCGTCCTGGCGGATGACACAATCATCCACAAAATTATATTCCAGAGTCTGAAGTTTGTCGGGAGCCTGCCCCTTCTCTACCCAGTTCATCAGGGCGGGCCAGGCTGAGGAATTCTTTACATTGGGACCGGACCAGTCGAAGAGGGCGTGGCCGGTTCTCTCGGACATGAAGATGCGCAGGGTTTCAGACAAAGCCTTTTCTGAGGGGAAATAAGCCAGTGCTTTTTGATAGAAGTCCCTGGTAATCTGGTTCGGGACGACATGGTCCCCGGTTCCGTGGGTGATGATCAGTTTTCCACCCCTTGCTGCATAGGCTGTCAGGTCAGCATCATAGAAAGAATAATCGGCAAACTCATCTTTGTGATCCCGGTAGATGCGGTCAAACTCTTCATAACTGCACTGATTGATATCATAATCCGGGTCCCTGGTCAGCCAGCGGATGAACTGAAGAGCAAAGGGAACGATGGACAGAGAACCGTCTTCGTGAGTTTTGAGATAGCCGAATTTTCTCGGCCCCACAGGCCACTGGACGATCTCAGGGCCGAATCCGTAGGTAATGGAACTGCCGTCCATGAGAACCGGACCATTCCACATCCGCACCATCACCTTCAGGTCTTCTTCCGTAATCGGTCCGTCTTTTGTCCTGGTGCCGGGAAGGGACGCCAGAAACCGCTGCCAGTTGGCAGAATCAGGACTGTAGGGCTCTGTGGCTGTAAAGTCTTCCATGCGGGCCAGGATATTGGCTGCTTTATATTTCTCCAGAGATACATGGTGGGGCTCATTATGGACGACCACCGGGGCCCAGAGCAGGGCAAACATCAGATTATAGTAATCATAGAGAGGGCCGTCCGCCCAGAGACCGTCATAATCCTCCGGAAAATGAACTGCCTCCACCACAGCCTGCCTCCCGCCGCCGGAGGTGCCGTGCATGTAACTTTTGTAGATCGGTTTTCCATAGACAGCTTCCACCACGGCTTTGGCCATCTCTGTCATGTGATGGGTGCCGGTATAAGCCCAGTTTCTCATCAGGTCCCACTCCAGGTCTCCGTCCTCGGCAAAACCCCAGCCGGCATCCACGAAGGGGCCTGTACCACCGTCGTTCAGAGCGCAGGCAAAGCCGTTTCGTATGGCGATGGGCCAGGTTGTCAGATTGACCGTCTGTTCTTTGTCCCAGGGGGTGGAGAGGTTGCTGCCTGCACCGGCGATGCCCATAAAGCGGCCGTTCCAGCGAACCGGCAGCAGAATTTTCATCGTGGCGGTGTGCCGGTCAGAGATCCGATGGATCAGAGTGACCATGTAGAAACTCTGGACGTTGGTCAGCCTGGGGGTGTCCGGCTCCTGGTAGCTTCCCTCCGGATAATATTCAATTTTGATCAGAAAGAGGTCAGACCAAGGGGACAGAGCCTGCCGGATCCTGTCTGTGGTACAGCGGTCCTTAAGGCCTGAGGCCTCAGGTACCTGCGACAGATCCATCCAGTTATAGAGAGGCTCCGAAAACCAGTTGTCTCTGTTTCCCTTAAAAAATTCCCATTTTCCTTTTCCCATGAAGCATTATCCTCAAAACAATGTGAGCAGATTTACGCTGACATCATATATCGAAAAGATTAAATTTAATAATCAATGATATTCCATTCTTATTATAGCAATTGACGGGGCAAAAGTTGGCAATATGTGGACCAATAATTGAGGGAATCTATTACTGATAGTAACTTCTTTCATGATTGTTGACATGGGGGAAGGGAGAGTTGTAAAATAAGATATTGTATTGAAACAAGATGAATGAACGATGAGGGCTATCAGAATGAAAAAAATAAATAAAAGAAAGAGTATTAGTGCAGTATGTCTTTTTGTGTGTATGGCTTTATCAGCCTTTGCCGCAGGCTGCAGTCACAGCAGCGGCAGCCAGACTGTGGAGTCTGGGACCAGCCAGGAAAAAGCTTCCGGGAAAAGCAGCAGCGGCAGTATGGCCAGAAATGTGGTAAATGATCCCGACGGGGCACCGAAAATAAATGGTCTGACATACCAGGCAACCATGAAGCTGGACTATGCCAAATGCTATGATGTCTACTATTATGAGGGCGGCTATGCCCTGATTGATGTTCACGACGACGCCCGGTATCTGGTGGTGCCGGAGGGGGAGGATGCCCCGGAAGGTCTCGATGAAAAGATCGTGGTCATCTCCCAGCCAGTCGAGAAGATCTATCTGGCAGCCACGGCAGTGATGGCAGACTTTGTATCCATGGATGCTCTGGATACCGTTCGCATGTCTTCCATTGAGACTTCCGACTGGACCTTTGAGGAACCGAAAAAGGCCATGGAGAGCGGTGATATCATTTATGCCGGCAAGTACAGTGAGCCTGACTATGAACTGCTTTTGGAAGAAGGCTGCGATCTGGTGATAGAGTCGACCATGATTTATCACAACCCTGAGGTCAAGGAGATGATTGAGGAGCTGGAGATTCCGGTTCTGGTGGACCGGTCCAGTTACGAGGAAGGCCCTCTTGGAAGGGCAGAATGGATTAAGCTTTACGGTGTCATCACCGGCAGGGAGACGGCGGCGGAAGACTTCTTTGAAGATCAGAAGAGTAAAGTCGCAGGCCTGGAGAACTTTACCAACACGGAAAAGACAGTGGCCTTTTTCTACATTGCCCAGGACGGCAGAGTGGTGGTCCGCAGTTCGGATGACTATGTGCCGGCCATGATTGAGACGGCCGGGGCCAGATATATTTTCAAGGATCTGGACAGCGGTACGGATAATGCTTCCATTCCCATGAGCGTTGAGAAGTTCTATAATGTGGCAGAAAATGCCGACTATATTATTTACAATGGCAGCATTGATGGTTCGGTCACTTCCATGGAAGAACTGACCCAGAAAAATCCCATCTTATCCAACATGAAGGCAGTGAAGGAAGGCAATTGCTGGGTGACCGGCAGTTCCATGTACCAGAGACCGGACGTGGTTGGTGATATGATCATGGAATTCCATAGGATTTTTACGGAAGATGATCCGCAGGACCTGCAGTTTATCAGTAGATTGAGGTAAGAGCATGGCAGAAGAAAAAAAGATGGACGACCAGCTGCAGACCAGCTATCACGCGGCGAATTTCAGGAGAAGAAGCCGATATATCATGGTTTTTTCAGGATTGTTCCTGGCCTTTTTTGTCATCACTGTCGTCAATATTAACAGTGGTAATGTCCATATTCCGGTTTCCAGGATCCTCCAGATCCTCTTTACGAAAACCGGATCAGTCAAGGAAGTTAATATCATATGGAAGATCCGGCTGCCCAGAATTCTTATGGCAGCCCTGCTGGGCGGGGCCCTGTCCCTGTCAGGCTTTCTCCTTCAGACATTCTTTGAGAATCCCATTGCCGGACCCTTTGTGCTGGGTATCTCTTCAGGAGCCAAGATGGTGGTGGCCATTGTGACCATTTTTATGCTGGGCCGGATGATGAAAGTGACTTCTTATACGATGATCCTGGCAGCTTTTGTCGGGTCCCTTATGTCAGTGGGATTCATTCTGGCGGTCTCGCGGAGGATTCCCAATATGGCAGCCCTTCTGGTTGCCGGAATTATGATCGGCTATATCTGTTCAGCGGTGACAGATTTTGTCATCACCTTTGCGGATGATTCTGATATTGCCAATCTCCATAATTGGTCCCAGGGTAGTTTTTCAGGTATGAACTGGAGCAATGTTCTGATTGGAGGGGTCACCGTTCTTGTGGCTTTTGTTCTGATCATGATGCTCTCCAAACCCATTGGAGCCTACCAGCTGGGGGAACATTATGCCCAGAGTATCGGAGTGAATATCCGTCTCTTTCGGATTGCCCTGATCGTTCTTTCCAGCATCCTCTCGGCCACGGTGACAGCCTTTGCCGGACCTATTTCCTTTGTGGGCATCGCCGTACCTTTCCTGATTAAAAATGCTTTTGGGACTTCCAGACCTTTGGTTGTCATTCCTGGAACTTTTGTGGGAGGAGCAGTGTTTTGTATGTTCTGTGATCTGATTGCCCGGCTGGCCTTCGCGCCCCTGGAGCTGAATATCAGTACAGTGACGTCCATTTTCGGTGCACCCATTGTCATATTCATGATGATTCGCAGAAGGGGAGGACGTTAGCAAGGCTGCTTTCGTCACAATACTTGAAAGACCAGACGTCAGACAGAACAGACAGGCCGCCTTTAGGCGGCAGTCTCAAAGGACAGGAGGATAATGGGATGAGCACAAAGTCTTATCTGACTATGGATAATCTGGCTGTCGGATATAACGGGAAACCGCTGATATCTGATATCTGCATTGACATAAAAAAGGGAGAGATCGTCACCCTGATCGGCCCCAATGGCGCCGGCAAATCGACGATTCTGAAAAGTATCACCAGGCAGCTTCAGATCATAGGAGGAAAGGTGATTTTCGATCAGGCCAACCTGCACACCATGAGCTACAAGGACCTTTCCACCAGGATGGCTGTGGTGCTGACAGAAAGGATCAAGACGGAACTTCTCACCTGCCATGATATCGTGGCTTCCGGCCGTTACCCCTACACAGGCCGCCTTGGAGTCCTCTCTCGGGAGGACGAGCGGAAAGTGGATGAGGCCCTGATGGCTGTCCATGCCCTGGAGCTGGGGCCCCGGGATTTCAATGCCATCAGTGACGGACAGAAACAGAGGATTCTGCTGGCCAGAGCCATCTGCCAGGAGCCGGAGATCATCATTCTCGATGAGCCCACCTCCTTCCTGGATATACGCTATAAGCTGGAGCTTCTGACCATTCTGACCCGCATGGCCAAGAAAAAAGGGATTACCGTTATTATGTCCCTCCATGAGATCGATCTGGCTGAGAAAATATCAGATAAGATCATCTGTGTCAAAGGAGATCATGTGGCTTACTATGGTACGCCGGAGGAGATTTTTGAGGAAGAGACGATCCGGGATCTCTACGGGCTGGATAATGGTTTTTTCGATCCGGTCTTTGGAAGCATTGAGCTGGCCAGACCCAACGGCCCGGTCAAAACTTTTGTTCTGTCTTCGGGCGGTACGGGGATTCGGGTCTTCAGACGGCTTCAGAAGGAGAACAGAGCCTTTGCCGCCGGTATCCTTTATCGTAATGATATTGACTATGAGCTGGCCCGGCTGCTGGCTTCGGAGGTGGTGGATGAGGAGGCTTTTGCACCCTTGTCTGAGAGGGCGGTATCGAGAGCCGTGGAACTGATCAGCCAGTGTGATGAAGTGATTTATGCTGGTGTGGAGATCCGGGAGATCAATGCCAGAATGCAGGAGCTGATCGACCTGGCCCGCCGGCAGGGAAAACTGGTGGAACTTTGATTTACAGATAGAATAGACAAGAAGTGGAGGATTTTATGAATATTGTTTGTTTGGACTTAGAAGGCGTGCTTGTCCCTGAGATATGGATTGCATTTTCCGAGGCCAGCGGCATTCCTGAGCTGAGGAGAACCACAAGAGATGAGCCCGATTATGATAAATTGATGCAGTGGAGGCTGGGAATTCTGAAGGAACATGGCCTGGGACTCAAGGAGATCCAGGAGACCATCGCTTCCATCGAACCCCTGCCGGGAGCCAGAGAGTTCCTGGATCAGCTGCGGTCCATGACGCAGGTGATCATTATCAGTGATACCTTTACCCAGTTTGCCAGACCGCTTATGGAAAAACTGGGATGGCCCACACTTTTTTGCAACAGTCTGGAGGTCTCTGAGAGCGGAGAGATTACAGGTTATAAAATGAGAATTGAAAACTCTAAGTATGCGACGGTAAAGGCGCTGCAGTCCATCGGTTATGACACCATCGCTTCCGGTGACAGCTTTAATGACCTTGGCATGATCAAAATCAGCAAGGCCGGCTTCCTTTTCCGCAGCACGGAACAGATTAAAAAGGATTATCCCGAGTTTCCTGCCTATGAAGAATTTGATGATCTTCTGGCAGCGATCAAGAAGGTGTTGGATTAGATGGGTAGAACGTTATATCTTGAATGTGAAAATGGGATCAGCGGCGATATGTTTGTGGCAGCCCTGCTGGACTTGGGTGCCAGTGAGGAGGCGGTCAGAAAGACCCTGTCCAGCCTTCCTCTGGAAGGTTATAAAGTAAATGTTTCCAGAGTAAAAAAGTCCGGCCTGGATTGCTGTGATTTTCATGTGATCCTTGATGAAAACCTGGAGAATCATGACCATGATATGGAATACCTTTACGGTCATTTAAAGGGCCGCAGCCATGGAGAGGGCCATGACCACCATCACGGTCACCACAGCCATGGAGAGGACCATGACCACCACGGTCATCACGACCATGGCCATGCCGGCAGTCACATTCACCGCGGCATGAAGGAAATTCAGGAGATTATTGCTGAGGGAGAAATGACAGAGGGGGCCAGGGCGCTGGCCTACCGTATATTTGAGATTATAGCTGCAGCGGAGGCTGAATCCCACGGGACTACTGTGGAGAAGGTACATTTTCATGAAGTGGGAGCTGTGGATTCCATCGTTGATATCGTCGCGGCAGCAGTATGCTTCGATGATCTGGGGATTACAGAGACCATCATTACGGGGATCGGAGAGGGCTCCGGGACAGTAAGATGTGCCCACGGTCTTCTATCAGTTCCAGTGCCGGCAGTGGCATCCATTGTCAGGGATCACCTGCTGCCGGTGAAAATGACTGGCAGAATGGGAGAGCTGATCACCCCCACCGGGGCAGCCATCGCGGCGGCAATCTGCAGCAGCCGCAGCCTGCCGGAACTCCTGATGATTGAGAAAACCGGCACGGGGGCCGGCAAAAGAGATTACGAGATCCCCAGCATACTCCGGGCCTTCATTCTTTCTTCTGCAGAAGAGGGGAAGGGAGACAGTGAAAGATCAGACCGGGTCTGGAAGCTTGAGACCAACCTGGATGACTGCACCGGGGAGGATCTGGGATTTGTGATGGGCTGTCTGTTTGAGGCTGGAGCCAGGGATGTCTTTTACACCCCTGTCTACATGAAGAAGAACAGACCGGGAGTCCTGCTGACTGTCCTGTGTCCGGAGCAGGAGATTGCCAGGATGGAAGAGATTATTTTCCGGGAAACCACCACCATTGGTATACGGCGCTATGCCTGTGAGCGGACTGTCCTTCCCAGAAGAATGAAAACGGTGGACCTTCCGGACGGTCAGGTGGAGCTGAAGATCTGCACCCTGCCTGACGGTTCAGAGAGGGCTTATCCTGAATATGAAAGTATAAGCAGGCTGGCCCGGGAGCGGGGTGTCAGCCGCCGTGAAATCCTGGCGGAGATGGATAAGCTTACTCATTGACTACTGCATGCTGATGATTCTCAGTATAAATAATGACTGCCGGGAAGATTTATCTCTGCAATCCGGCGGATCCCCCTGTGGAGGGAGATTGAAAAGGAGGAAAATATCATGGCGATCGTACTGCAATTGGGTCTGCTGGTCCTGGGGTTTCTGATGCTGATCAAAGGATCAGACTGGTTTGTTGACGGAGCGGCGGGAATCGCAGGAAAGCTTGGTGTACCGCAGCTGGTGATCGGACTAACCATCGTGGCCATGGGGACCAGTGCGCCGGAGGCGGCGGTCAGTATATCCGCCGCGCTTAAAGGAAGTGCCGACATTACCATCGGTAATGTTCTGGGCAGCAATATTCTGAATATATTTGTTATTTTAGGCTTGGCTTCCGTCTTGACTGTGGTGGCGGTGCAGAAGAGCACAGTCAGATATGAGATGCCCTTCATGATTCTTGTGACAGTGGCCATGCTTGTTCTTGCCTACACAGAAAACGAACTGCGCTTTCTGGAAGGAGTAGTGCTCTGGGTGTTCTTTGTGATCTATCTTGCTTACCTTTATCGTATGTCCAAAGAAGGTACGGACGAAGAGAACAGTGAGCCGAAACCCGTGTGGCAGCTTCTGCTTATGACTGTTGTGGGAGTAGGGCTGATTGTCTGGGGCTCTGATGTGACCGTGGATGCAGCGACATCCATCGCAAAGATGATGGGAATCAGTGATCGAATCATTGCTCTGACCATTGTAGCTCTGGGTACATCTCTGCCGGAACTTTTTACCTCAGTTTCAGCAGCGAGAAAGGGCAATGCGGACATTGCTGTCGGAAATATTGTGGGCAGTAATATCTTCAACGTACTTTTTGTGGTGGGAACCACTGCACTGATCACTCCGGTCCAGTTTTCCTCCGCATTTATTCAGGACTCCATTGTGGCGATTTTTGCCTCTGTCCTTCTCTGGCTTCTGGTACTTCGTTCCCATAAGCTGGACAGAAAGTCAGGCCTTATTCTTCTGGCCTGCTACGCAGTTTATTTTGTCTATACTGTAATACTGTAAATCATCTGCAAAGTTTGGAATTTGTGATATGATGGTAAAAGGAACCGGAGGAAGGTATTGAAATCTGGTACATGGAAGGAGCTGGCATGATATGAACTTTCTCAAGAGGATGTGTATCTTTTTTCTGCTTTTTATGATTTGCATGAAACCGGCGGCGGCCAGCCAGAAGGAAAAAGGATATTATAAATATATTTCGGAATCTTACGGTGCCCATGCCATGGGTCTTGAGTGGCTCAAATCCCAGCTTGCGGACAGGAAAGATCTTAGAACAGTCAAGGTGGCCGTTTTTGATACATCCATTCTGAAAACCCATGATGTTTTCCGGGGCAGGAAAGTAAAGAATCAGCTGGGACTTTCCAAGGGCTCTCATTTTCACGGGACAGCGGTGGCCGGGGTCATTGCTGACTGCACGCCGGGGAATGTCCATATTTATGGGTATCAGGTGGATATCAAGAAACCGGATACTTTCAAAAAGGCTCTGAAAGCCGCCATAAACGACAATGTGGACATCATCACCATGTGCATAGGGCACAAGAAGATCATTGCAGATCAGGAAATCGAAGACCTTCTGAAAAAGGCCTATAAAAAGAATATCATCCTCCTGGCCGCTGCGGCCAATAACAAGGAGGATGGAAAGAACATTTTCCCGGCTAACAGCAATTATACTTATGCGGTTTCTGCCCTCAGCGCGGATCCTTCACGGCATGATGTGATCGCAGATATGAGCTTTGCAAAATCTTATTCCAACTATGGAAGCATCATCACTTTCTGCGCTCCCGGGACCGGTGTGCTGATTCCCAAAGAAGGTAATCCTCATCACTTCCTGGAATCGAGGGGGACGTCTTTCGCCACACCCCATATTGCAGCCTGTTTTGCTTATCTGAAAATGTTCTATCCCCGGAGGAATAATCAGGGGCTGGTCGAAATTCTGAAAAAATGCTGTACTGATAAGGGCAGCGCAGGATGCGATCCCTATTATGGCTGGGGGGTTCCTGATATGGCTGAGTTTTACCGCAGCTATACCGGGGAAAAGGCCAAAAACCTTGCCGTGATCAAAAAAGTGAAGAAAAAAAAGATGCCAAAGAAAACGAAGGGATCTAAGAAAACAGGAGGAGTCAAAACTTCTGAGGAATCAAAAGAGACGCCGAAGGCCGGGGAGACAGGAAAAACCACAGAGGCAGCGACATCAAAGAAGAAAGAAACGTCTAAAACTTCTAAGAAGTCCAAGACCTCCAGAAAAACGAAAAAAGTGAAGACCTGCAGCAGGGAGATCGTGTTTAAGCTGGTCCCCAAAGCAACCTATAAGCTTTATCGCAGGCCTCTGACAGAAGCGAAAAAAGGCTGGGAGCGTATCATGACCTTATCCTCCCGGAAGATGAAGAAAGGTTTGTACAGATTTACTGACAAGTCGGCCAAAGCGGATGTGAGATATGAATATTTACTTTACATGAGGACCAGGGGCAGCAATTACATATCCCGATATGCACTTGATTGACATTCGCTTGTCCATCATGTATTATTAGGCTAGTATCCGTTCGGAGTCCGATTCTGGTTTCGACGGGGTTTTGTACTGTGGATTTCAAGGCAAGATACATTTTTGAGCAAAGCAGTTAAAGACACCCTGATCAGGATTTCGCGGTAAAGAATGGATGCTCATAATTTACGAACAGGCAGCGGAAGACAGACATGCCACGGCAACCGGCTGGGATCTTTGCCCGCTGAACGTTGTTTTGGCGGTTCGTGTCAAATGAGACTGCCGGGAAAGGGGTATTTATCATGGATTGGAAAATTAGCAAATGTGCTATCTGCGGCAAGATGATTGCAACACTTCAGGATTCACCTGCTCCGACGGTGTGCTGTGGTCAGGATATGGAGGTATTGGTTCCCGGAACAACAGATGCAGCAACAGAGAAACATGTTCCCGCTGTGACAGTTGATGGAAATGTTGTAAAGGTTGCAGTTGGAGAAGTTGAGCATCCGATGATGGAGAAGCATTATATTCAGTTTATTGCCATCGCCACCAAAAAAGGTGGACAGATTGCAAAGCTCACACCGGAGGACAAGCCTTACGCAGAGTTCGTTCTGGCAGACGGCGATGAATTTGAGTATGCTTTAGAGTACTGTAATCTTCACGGATTATGGCAGGGAAAATAAGAAAAGAACTATATTGTGAATTTATGGCCGCCGCTTTTTTATAGCGGCGGCTTTATTCGTCAGATTGTATCAGGTGGAGTTTCAATCTCCCTTCTACTTATAATATAGAAGGATTTCACGAAGAAGGCAGATTGTGATGATAGAAGAGAGGTCATACTATGTGGATTGCAGATCAATGGAAGGACTATGAAGTGGTCGATTGCAGCGGGGGGGAGAAGTTGGAGAGATGGGGCAGGTATATTCTGCTTCGCCCGGACCCCCAGGTGATCTGGGAGACCAAAAAGGAAGACCGCAGATGGAGGAAGCTGAATGCCCACTATCATAGAAGCCGCCGCGGTGGTGGGGAGTGGGAGTTCTTTGATCTTCCGGAACAGTGGCAGATTGGCTACAAGGACCTGACCTTTGGCCTGAAACCCTTCCATTTTAAGCATACAGGACTTTTTCCTGAGCAGGCAGTAAACTGGGACTGGTTCTCGTCTTTGATTCGGAAAAGAGTGAAGGCAGGGCGGCCGGTAAAAGTTTTAAATCTTTTCGCCTATACGGGAGGGGCGACTCTGAGTGCGGCAGCTGCGGGGGCCTCTGTTGTCCATGTGGATGCCTCCAAGGGCATGGTAGGCTGGGCAAAGGAAAATGCGGTCCTCTCCGGCCTGGAAGACAGGCCTGTCCGCTGGCTGGTGGATGATTGTGTGAAATTTGTGGAGAGAGAGCTCCGCCGGAAAAACCAATATGATGGGATTATTATGGATCCTCCCTCCTATGGAAGGGGGCCCCGGGGAGAAATCTGGAAGATTGAAGAGAAGGTATTTCCCCTGATCCGGCTCTGTCAGAATCTTCTGTCCGATGACCCGCTTTTTTTCCTGATTAATTCATACACTACAGGTCTTCAGCCGGCTGTTCTGTCCTATATGCTTGGCACAGCCATTGCAAAGAAACGCGGCGGAAGGGTGGAAGCAGAGGAGATCGGTCTGCCGGTGACAGCTTCCGGTCTGATTCTTCCCTGTGGTGCCAGTGGAAGATGGACGGGGAATGTGGGTTGATCTGACCTGGATAGAAAGTTTTGCCTGAATGCAGTGGAGGTCTGGAATGACAGCAAAAAAAACAGCCTTGTATGGTATGTTCCTTGCCCTGGCCCTGGCTGCCGGATATCTGGAGATGCTGATCCCTGTCAATCTGGGGATTCCGGGAGTAAAACTGGGTCTGGCCAATATCGTGAATATGATTCTTTTATACACAGTGGGCTTCGTCCCTGCCATGGGAGTGGCCTTGGCCAGGGTTCTCCTTTCCGGCCTTCTTTTTGGCAGCGGTTTTGCTGTGGTTTACAGCGGGGCAGGGGCCATCCTGAGTATGCTGGTCATGGCGAGCCTGAAAAGAACAGGCAGGTTTTCAACCACCGGCGTCAGCATCGCCGGCGGCGTCTTTCATAATGTAGGACAGATTCTTGTGGCTATGGCAGTCCTGGAGACCGGATCTCTCCTTTATTATCTGCCTGTGCTGATTTTCTCCGGCCTGGCTGCCGGCATTGTCATCGGAATTCTTAGCGGAATTCTGATTGTGAGGATGGAGCCGGTGATCCTGCAGCTGCTGGATCAGGAATGAACGGGCAGCTGACAAAAATGAGCCGGGGACAGCAGACAAAAGACAAGGGAGCGGACAAACAAAGCCGAGAGAGATCAAGAGGAATATTCATTGTTTACAAATGATAGAATTAAAAGAAACCATAAAATAAATAATAGGAAGAAAAAATACAGATACCTTCTCAGCGCAGGCCTGGCAGTAATTCTCGCTCTGTCATCCTGCGGGCCGGGTTATTCCGGAGGGGACAGAAAGAACCGGTTAAAAGAGGAGACATCTGCAGCGGGGAACCAGGAGGAATACAGCAGGACAGACTTTGTCATGGATACAGTTTTTCAGGCTAAAATCTACGGGACGGAAGATCTGACGGAAGATCTTTTGGAACTGCTGTCCAGGCTGGAGAAAAAAGAACTGTCCTGGCGGATTTCTGACAGCGAGATCGCCCGGGTCAATCAGGATTCTCAGTCAGGGACTGCCACAGAGATCAGCAGAGATTTTGCCCGGTGGACCGCAGCCAGTCTGGACCTGGCACAAAAAAGCGAAGGAGCCTTTGATCCCACCATAGGTCTTCTGACGAATCTTTGGAACATAGAAGGGGAAAACCCGGTGGTTCCTGCAGAGTCAGAGATAAGAAAAGTACTGGATCAATGCGGATGGAATAAAGTTCACCTTGATGAGACTGCCCTGACTATTTCCCTGGATGACGGATGTACCCTGGATTTCGGGGCCTCCGGCAAGGGAATCGGCTGTGACGCGGCGGCAGCCTTTCTGGAAGGATCCAGACGTGTGACCGGCGCGGTGGTATCCATCGGCGGCAGTAATCTGGTTTATGGCAGCAAGCCGGACGGTGAGGCCTGGAAGGTGGCCATACAGGATCCCCGTGGGGAAACGGGGGAACTGATGGGTTACATCAGCCTGGAGGGGACCAACTATGTTTCCACCTCCGGAGACTATGAGAAATATTTTGAGCAGGACGGAAAACGATACCATCATATCCTGGATCCTCATACCGGATATCCCGCCCGGAGCGGGCTGATTTCCGTGACGGTCATCTGCGGCAGCGGTCTGCTCTCCGACGGACTGTCTACAGCCTGTTTTGTTCTGGGAAAAGAGAAAGCACTTGCCCTTTTGGAGTCCTATGGTGCCGAGGGGATTCTGGTGGATGAGAATAAGAATGTGGTCACGACCGGGGGAATCAGGGACAGATACACGCCCATCTCTTCCGATTATAAACTGACGGATGATGAGCTGACGAAATAGCAGGAGATCTGGCCGGGAGTATGAGAGGAGGCAGTCATGGAATTCAGAGGGATTAAAAAAGTACATGAGGGGAAATACATACACAGATATGACGTTGCTTATGAGACGGCGGACGGTCAGGAAATCATTTATGAGACAGTCAGCCACAATCGGAATATGACTACTTTTGAAGAACTGAATAATATGAAATCCGAGGCGGTAGTGATGATCCTGACGGACAAATCGGGGGACAGGCTGCTCCTGAACCGGGAGTATCGTTTAGCTATGGGAAAATGGGTATACAATTTTCCCGCAGGGCTCATTGACCCGGGCGAGGATGCCGTCACCGCGGGCAGGCGGGAACTTTTGGAGGAGACCGGCCTTGAACTTCTGGAAGTGTCAGACGTGCTTGACAGAAGCTATACCTGTGTTGGCTTCAGCAATGAAATGTGTATCTGTATTTTTGGTACTGCCCGGGGAGAGTTCAGTAAAAGCATCTCCAGCCGGGAAGAGATTGAACCCGGCTGGTATACCAGGCAGGAAGTAAAAGAACTTCTTGGCAGAGAGTGCTTTGCTGCCAGAACCCAGGCTTTCTGTTATTTGTGGGCCCGAGAGAAGGAATCTGGATCCCGGTCAGAAGCAGATTAAAAAGAATCAGGGCAGAAAAAGAAAAAAATAAAACTTAGGCTTGATTTATTGTTGAATTCATGTATAATATTAGGTGCTGTGTGACATGATAGCTGTGAAGCGTGAGGTTGCTGCACATGGATGCAGGTTTTCCGTGGAGCGAATGTCAAGTTAAAGAAACTGGCGACAAGTCACTGTACCAACATTTTACTAGACAGCGCCGAGAGGCGCAATCCTGTGTAGTCATTCCTGACACACACGGAAGAGTGTACAGTCACCGCTTGTCGTACTACGATTCAGTGCGAAAAGGAGGCGACTTTTTTTATGGCAAGTCAAATTATGAGAATCACGTTGAAGGCGTACGATCATCAGTTAATCGACGCATCTGCAAAGAGCATTATCGAGACTGTAAAAAAGACAGGATCCAAAGTGAGCGGACCGGTCCCGATGCCCACTAAGAAAGAGGTAGTTACCATTCTTAGAGCTGTTCATAAGTACAAAGATTCCAGAGAGCAGTTTGAGCAGAGAACCCACAAGAGATTAATTGACATCATCACACCTACTCAGAAGACGGTTGATGCTTTATCAAGACTTGAGATGCCGGCTGGCGTGTACATCGACATCAAGATGAAACAGAAATAATACTATCATATGTCCTATGGCTAGTATGATTGCGCGGGACGAAATAGTCCGGCCTTCGGACGGACGGCGGACCTCCCTTATAAACTGTGTGTGAGGAGGCTGTCGATCAGCGAAAACCGTAAAGAAGGAGCGTAATCCGCTGTAGACTAGAATGATCACTCGTATTGTCTAGGCGATGTGATCCGCTGTAGAAATCCAGGGAGGAAGAAAAATGAAGAAGGCTATTTTAGCAACAAAAATCGGTATGACCCAGATCTTCGCAGAAGGCGGAGAATTAATTCCGGTTACTGTACTGCAGGCAGGTCCCTGTGTAGTGACACAGGTTAAGACTGTTGAGAACGATGGTTACAGTGCAGTCCAGGTAGGATTCATGGATAAGAGAGAGAAATTATCCACAAAGCCGATGAAGGGTCATTTTGAAAAGGCAGGAACATCCGTAAAGAGATTCGTCAGAGAATTTAAGCTTGACAACGCTGAAGACTTTGAGCTCGGTCAGGAAATCAAGGCTGACGTGTTCGCAGCAGGGGATAAAGTGGATGCAACCGCTATATCCAAGGGTAAAGGATATCAGGGCGCCATCAAGAGACATGGCCAGCATACCGGTCCCAAGACACATGGTTCCAAATACCATCGTCATGCAGGTTCCAACGGTATGGCTTCCGATCCCGCCAAGGTTATGAAGGGAAAGAAGATGCCTGGTCATATGGGTTCTGTACAGGTTACAGTTCAGAATCTTGAGGTGGTTAGAATAGATACAGAGAACAATGTTATTCTGGTGAAGGGCTCCGTTCCCGGACCGAAGAAATCCTTAGTAACATTGAAATCCGCAGTTAAAGCGTAGGCGCTTGAAGGAAGGAGGACTTACAGATGGCATCAGTATCTGTTTATAATATGGAAGGTGCTCAGGTTGGTACGATCGAGTTAAGCGATTCTATCTTTGCAGTGCCGGTAAATGAACATTTAGTACATCAGGCAGTGGTTGCCCAGCTTGCAAACAAGCGTCAGGGCACACAGAAGGCCAAGACCCGCGGCGAGGTTCGCGGAGGTGGAAGAAAACCGTGGAGACAGAAGGGTACAGGACATGCAAGACAGGGCTCCATCCGCGCTCCCCAGTGGACAGGCGGCGGCGTTGTATTTGCCCCCACACCCAGAGATTACTCCGTGAAGGTGAACAAGAAAGAAAAGGTTGCAGCTCTTAAGTCCGCTCTGACATCCAGAGTACAGGACAGCAAGTTCATCGTTGTGGACAAGATTGAGCTTGATCAGATCAAGACAAAGACCATCGTGAAGATGCTCGACGCTTTAAAGGTAGGCAAGGCCCTCATCGTGACAGAGGAGAGCTCCGCAGCAGACCTCAATAAAGTAAAGCTTTCCGCAGCCAACATCCAGGATGTTAAGACAGCTGAGACCAACACGATCAACGTATACGATATCTTAAAGTACGATACCGTTGTTATCACTGAAGCAGCAGTGAAGAAGCTTGAGGAGGTATACGCATAATGGCAGATTTAAAGTATTATGACGTCATCTTAAGACCGGTCGTAACTGAGAAGTCTATGACCGCTATGGGCGAGAAGAAATATACATTCTACGTACATCCGGAAGCAACCAAGAGCCAGATTAAGGAAGCTGTTGAGAGGATGTTCGAGGGAACAAAGGTTGATTCTGTTAATACCATGAACCTCAAAGGCAAGAAGAAGAGAAGAGGTATGGTATACGGAAGAACCTCAGCGAAGAAGAAAGCCATCGTTACTCTTACAGAGGAGAGCGAGGATATCCAGATTTTTGAGGGTCTGTAAAAGATCTTCGGGAAAAACGGACTTGAAATTATACGCATAAAAGCGTGATACTAAATATTCGGAAACGAAAGGAGTGAAAGGCATGGGAATCAAAACTTATAACCCATATACACCTTCCAGAAGACACATGACCGGTTCTGATTTCTCCGAGATCACAAAGAAGACCCCTGAGAAATCCTTAACATATAACCTGAAGAAAAACTCCGGCCGCAACAACCAGGGCAAGATTACTGTAAGACATCGGGGCGGCGGAGCCAAGAAGAAATACAGACTTGTTGATTTCAAGAGAAACAAAGACGGAATCCCGGCAAAAGTTATCGGTATCGAGTACGATCCCAACAGAACAGCCAACATCGCGCTGATCTGCTACGCTGACGGCCAGAAGTCCTATATCCTCGCTCCCTATAAGCTCGAGGTCGGACAGACTGTTATGAACGGACCGGAAGCTGAGATCCACATCGGAAACTGCCTGCCGCTGGCAAATATCCCGATCGGTACAGAAATTCACAATATTGAGCTTCATCCCGGAAAGGGCGGCCAGATGGTTCGGTCCGCCGGAAACTCTGCCCAGCTTATGGCAAGAGAAGGCAAGTACGCTACATTAAGACTTCCATCCGGAGAGATGAGAATGGTACCTCTGAACTGCCGTGCTACAATCGGACAGGTTGGAAACATCGAGCATGACCTTATCAATATCGGTAAGGCAGGACGTAAGCGCCACATGGGCATCCGCCCGACAGTGCGTGGTTCTGTTATGAACCCGAATGACCACCCGCATGGTGGTGGAGAAGGTAAGGCCGGCATCGGTCGTCCGGGCCCGAGCACACCTTGGGGCAAGCCTGCACTCGGCTTAAAGACGAGAAAGAAGAACAAGCAGTCTAACAAGCTGATCGTCAGAAGAAGAGACGGCAAGAACGTTAAATAATTAAGGAGGTAGAGGAATGTCTCGTTCACTGAAAAAAGGACCATTTGCTGATGCAAGTTTATTAAAGAAAGTTGATGCGATGAATCAGTCCGGCGACAAGAGTGTTATTAAGACCTGGTCTCGCCGTTCCACGATCTTCCCGTCCTTCGTTGGCCATACATTTGCTGTACATGACGGAAGAAGACATGTGCCGGTATACGTAACAGAGGATATGGTAGGTCACAAGCTTGGCGAGTTCGTTGCCACCAGAACCTACAGAGGTCACGGCAAAGACGAGAAGAAATCCAGAGTCAGATAATACATACGCCTGAAAGGAGGGTTCATCCATGGCAAAAGGACATAGATCCCAAATTAAAAGAGAAAGAAATGCAAATAAAGATAACAGACCATCTGCAAAGCTTTCTTATGCCAGAGTGTCTGTGACAAAGGCCTGTTTCGTACTCGACGCAATCCGCGGCAAGGACGTGAACACAGCCCTTGCGATTTTAGAATATAACCCAAGATATGCTTCCGAACTCATCGGAAAACTCTTAAAGTCTGCAGTGGCAAATGCAGAGAACAACAATGGCTTGAGCAGAGATAACCTTTACGTGGCAGAATGCTACGCAAACAAGGGACCGACAATGAAGAGAATCCGTGCAAGAGCACAGGGTCGTGCTTACAGAATCGAGAAGAGACAGAGCCATATCACAGTTATTCTGGATGAGAGATAAGGAGGTTTACAATGGGACAGAAAGTTAATCCTCATGGTTTAAGAGTCGGAATCATTAAGGATTGGGATTCCAGATGGTACGCAGAGAAAGAATTTGCAGACTATCTTGTTGAAGATAACAAAATCAGAACTTATATTAAAAAGCGTTTATTCAGTGCCGGCATCTCCAGGACTGAGATCGAGCGTGCTTCTGACCGTATGAAGATCATCATCCACACTGCAAAGCCGGGTATCGTAATCGGCCGTGGCGGTTCTGCGATCGAGGAGCTGAAGAAAGAGCTTCAGAAGCTTACAGATAAGAAGCTGATCATTGAGATTAAAGAAGTAAAGAGATTTGACGTGGATAAGGACGCCCAGCTTGTGGCTGAGAATATTGCCCAGCAGCTGGAGAACCGTATCTCCTTCCGTCGTGCCATGAAGTCCTGTATGCAGAGAACCATGAGAAATGGCGCTCTTGGAATCAAGGCTATGTGTGCCGGCCGTCTTGGTGGTGCTGATATGGCTCGTACAGAGTTCTACAGCGAGGGAACAATTCCGCTGCAGACACTGAGAGCAGATATTGACTATGGATTCGCAGAGGCCAATACTACTTATGGCAAGGTTGGCGTTAAAGTGTGGATCTATCACGGTGAAGTACTTCCTGCAAAGGATACCAAGGAAGGGAGCGATAAATAATGTTAATGCCTAAGAGAGTAAAACGTCGTAAACAGTTCCGTGGTTCCATGGCCGGCAAGGCAGGAAGAGGTACCACGATCACATATGGTGAGTACGGTCTTGTGGCGGCAGATCCCGCCTGGATCAAATCCAATCAGATTGAGGCAGCCCGTGTTGCCATGACCCGTTATATGAAGCGTGGCGGTAAGGTATGGATCAAGATCTTCCCGGATAAGCCCGTTACAGCAAAACCCGCTGAGACCCGTATGGGTTCCGGTAAAGGAACATTGGAGTACTGGGTTGCAGTTGTTAAGCCGGGCCGCGTGATGTTCGAGGTTGCAGGTGTACCTGAGGAGACAGCAAAAGAGGCCCTGAGACTGGCTATGCATAAGCTTCCTGTCAAGTGCAAGATTGTTTCCAAAGCAGATTTAGAAGGCGGTGATAACAGTGAAAATAACTAAGTATGTAGAAGATTTAAGAACAAAATCCGTCGCAGAACTTAATGATGAATTAGTAGCTGCTAAAAAGGAATTATTCAATCTGAGATTCCAGAATGCCACAAATCAGTTGGATAACACCAGCCGCATCAAGGAAGTCAGAAGAAACATCGCAAGAATTCAGAGTATCATCGTCGAGAAGAACGCTGATTAATCGGGAAGGAGGAATTTACTGTGGAAAGAAATCTGAGAAAAACCCGTGTAGGTCTCGTAACAAGCGATAAGATGGATAAGACGATCGTTGTCAGCGTTACAGATAACGTAAAGCATCCTTTATATAATAAAATTATTAAAAGAACTTACAAGTTAAAGGCTCACGATGAGAACAATGAGTGCGGTGTGGGCGACAGAGTGAAAGTTATGGAGACAAGACCTTTATCCAAGGATAAGAGGTGGAGACTTGTCGAGATTATTGAGAAGGCTAAATAAATAACACGGAAGGAGAATAAGACTATGATCCAGCAGGAATCGAGACTTAGAGTTGCTGACAATACAGGAGCAAAAGAACTTCTTTGTATTCGTGTTATGGGCGGCTCAACAAGAAGATATGCAAATATCGGTGATATCATCACTGCTACGGTTAAAGATGCAACACCAGGCGGTGTTGTAAAGAAGGGTGACGTGGTTAAGGCCGTTGTTGTCCGTACTGTCAAAGGTGCCCGCCGCAAAGACGGCTCCTACATCAGATTTGACGAAAATGCTGCAGTTATCATCAAGGAGGATAATACTCCCAGAGGAACACGTATTTTTGGACCGGTTGCCAGAGAACTTCGTGAGAAGAAATTCATGAAGATCGTTTCCTTAGCACCGGAAGTATTATAAGGAGGTATTTTCGTGGCTCATAAGATCAAGAAAGACGATATGGTAAAAGTAATTGCCGGTAAAGATATCGATAAAGAAGGCAAGGTTCTCTCTGTTGACGTTAAGAAGCACAGAGTTATCGTTGAAGGTGTCAATATGCTCACAAAGCATACCAAGCCCAGCATGCAGAATCAGCAGGGCGGCATTATTCAGCAGGAGGGACCGATCGACGTTTCTAACGTAATGCTGCTCCACAAGGGTCAGCCCACAAGAGTCGGTTTCAAGTTCGTAGATGGCAAAAAGGTTCGTTTCGCAAAGACCACCGGCGAAGTGATCGACTAATTTGAGAGAGGAGGCTGACTTACAATGAGTAGACTGAAAGAACAGTATGACAGCGAAATCAAAGCTGCCATGATGAAAAAATTCGGCTATAAAAATGAGATGCAGATTCCAAAGCTCGCAAAGATCGTTGTGAACATGGGCGTTGGTGATGCGAAGGATAATAGTAAGATTCTTGATGCTGCTGTTAAGGATATGGAGATCATCACCGGCCAGAAAGCAGTAATCACAAAGGCTAAAAAGTCTGTAGCTAACTTCAAGTTAAGAGAAGGTATGGCTATCGGTTGTAAGACCACACTCCGCGGCGAGAAAATGTATGAGTTTGCTGATCGTCTGATCAACCTGGCTCTTCCGCGAGTACGTGACTTCCGCGGCGTAAATCCCAACGCTTTTGACGGAAGAGGAAACTATGCTCTGGGATTAAAAGAGCAGCTGATCTTCCCCGAGATCGAGTACGATAAGGTGGAGAAGGTTAGAGGAATGGACGTAATCTTTGTTACAACTGCCAAGACAGATGAAGAGGCACGTGAATTACTGAGGCTGTTCGGTATGCCTTACGCTAAATAATCAGGAGGATTTCCCATGGCTAAAAAAGCAATGAAAATTAAACAGCAGCGCAAGCAGAAATTCTCTACAAGAGAATATACCCGCTGCAAGATCTGTGGTCGTCCACACGCTTATTTAAGAAAATACGGAATCTGCAGAATCTGTTTCCGTGAACTGGCTTACAAGGGCCAGATTCCTGGTGTCAGAAAAGCAAGCTGGTAAGATAGATTAGGAAGGAGGCAAACGACTATGACAATGAGTGATCCTATTGCAGATATGCTTACAAGAATCCGTAATGCCAACACTGCAAAACATGATACAGTTGATGTTCCGGCATCAAAAATTAAGGAAGCGATCGCGCAGATCCTTTTAAAGGAAGGATACATCAAGAGTTACGATATCGTGGAAGATGGCAGATTTAAGACCATCAAGATCACCTTAAAATATGGTGCAGATAAGAATGAGAAGATTATCTCCGGTCTGAAGAGAATCTCCAAGCCTGGTCTTCGTGTGTACGCTGACGTAGAGAATATGCCCAAGGTTCTGGGCGGCCTCGGTGTTGCGATTATCTCAACCAACAAAGGCGTTGTGACAGATAAAGAGGCCCGCGCCATGAACGTTGGCGGCGAAGTACTTGCATTCGTCTGGTAATTTTATAAAAAGATTATTATTCATACTACTGAAAACAGAAAAGAATCAGATTCTTTTCCGACAATTTAAGGAGGTGCAATATGTCACGAATTGGTAGATTACCAGTTGAGATTCCTGCAGGCGTTGAGGTAACGATCGCAGAGAATAATGTTGTGACTGTAAAGGGTCCTTTAGGAACACTTTCCGAAAGTCTTCCTGTTGAGATGGACATTAAAGTAGAAAATAATCAGGTTGTTGTCACAAGACCTAATGATTTAAAGAAGATGAAATCCTATCATGGTCTGACAAGAACTCTGATTGCAAATATGGTAACAGGAGTTACGAAGGGATATCAGAAAGTTCTCGAGATCAATGGTGTTGGTTACAGAGCACAGAAGCAGGGAAAGAAACTTGTTCTTTCTCTGGGATATTCACATCCGGTAGAGATGATCGATCCGGAAGGTCTTGAGACTGTATTGGAAGGACAGAACAAGATTACGATCAAGGGTATTAGCAAGCAGAAGGTCGGCCAGTACGCAGCTGAAATCAGAGACAAGAGAAGACCTGAGCCGTACAAGGGCAAGGGAATCAAGTATGCTGATGAAGTAATCAGACGTAAAGTCGGCAAGACAGGTAAGTAATAATTAGGAGGTCGTAAGAATGATTAGTAAGAGATCAAGAAGTGAACTTCGTGCTAAAAAACATAGAAGAATCCGTAATCGTGTAAACGGCACAGCTTCTACTCCACGTTTAGCAGTTTTCAGAAGTAACAATCATATGTACGCCCAGATTATTGATGATACCGAAGGCAAGACTCTTGTATCAGCTTCCACCGTGCAGAAAGAGGTTAAGGCAGAGCTTGAGAAGACCAATGATGTTGCTGCAGCAGCATATCTTGGAACAGTAATCGGTAAGAGAGCCGTTGAGGCAGGTATTACATCAGTAGTCTTTGACAGAGGCGGATTCATTTATCAGGGCAAGATCAAGGCTCTGGCAGATGCAGCCCGTGAAGCTGGTCTGAATTTCTAAGCAAGGAGGATAAAACATGAGGCGTGAATTAATTGATGCCAGTCAGTTAGAATTAGAAGAGAATGTTGTGGCGATCAAGCGTGTAACCAAGGTTGTTAAGGGTGGACGTAACATGCGCTTTGCTGCACTGGTAGTCGTTGGTGATAAAAACGGTCATGTAGGTGCCGGTTTAGGAAAAGCAATCGAAATCCCGGAAGCAATCCGCAAGGGCAAAGAAGACGCTATGAAGAAACTGGTCAAGGTTCCGATCAACGAGTCCGGATCCATCCCTCATGACTTTATTGGAAAGTTCGGAAGTGCAGAGGTTCTTCTGAAAGCATCGAAAGAAGGTACCGGTATCATCGCCGGCGGACCTTCCCGTGCGGTACTGGAGCTTGCTGGATATAAGAATATCCGTTCCAAGGCTTTAGGTTCCAATAATAAGCAGAACGTAGTCCTGGCTACCATCGAGGGTCTTAAGAATATCAAGACACCCGAGGAAGTTGCAAGACTCCGTGGCAAATCCGTGGACGAACTGTAAAGGAGGACAAAAAAATGGCAGATAAATTAAAAATCACATTAGTAAAGTCCCCGATCGGTGCTGTTCCGAAGCAGAGAAAAACGGTTGAAGCATTGGGACTTCGCAAGGTTAATAAGACAGTGGAAATGCCTGATAATGATGCAATTCGTGGAATGATCTGGCATGTAAGACATCTCGTAAAAGTTGAAGAGATATAATTGCAGATAAGGAGGTACACAATGGATTTATCAAATTTACATCCTGCTGCAGGTTCTAAGCACAGCGACGCTTTCCGTGTAGGCCGCGGACATGGTTCAGGAAACGGAAAGACTGCAGGCAGAGGACAGAAGGGTCAGAAATCCCGTTCAGGCGGACGTACAAGGATCGGCTTTGAAGGTGGCCAGATGCCTTTATACAGAAGACTTCCCAAGAGAGGCTTCAAGTGCATCAATGCTAAAAAGATTGTCAATGTCGATGTATCTCGTCTTGAGGTATTCGAGGCAGGTTCTGTAGTTACTGTTGACGCTTTAAGAGAAAAAGGACTGGTAAAGAACAGCTTTGACGGCGTTAAGATTCTTGGTAATGGCGAGATCAGCAAGGCACTTACCGTGCAGGTCAATAAGTTTTCCAAGACTGCAGCTGCCAAAATTGAGGCTGCCGGTGGAAAAGCTGAGGTGATTTAATGTTCGAAACTCTCAGAAATGCTCTGAAAGTGAAGGATATTAGAATAAGGCTGCGTTTTACATTATTTATTATCGTGATTACGCGGCTGGGCTGTCAGCTTCCGGTTCCCGGGATTGACAGTGCCCAGATCAGTAAGTATTTAGATACTTTACTGGGTGATTCTTTCAATCTGCTGAATTCATTTACCGGCGGATCCTTTGAATCCATGTCACTCTTTGCCCTTAATGTTACTCCATACATTACATCATCCATCATCATTCAGCTTCTGACCATCGCCATTCCTTCACTGGAAGAGATGTACAGGGATGGTGAGGATGGACGTAAGAAGGTAGAGAATATCACCAGGTTACTGACTCTGGGGTTGTCTCTTCTGGAGAGTACAGGACTGGCCATCGGATTTGGACGTCAGGGATTGATTACAAACAACACTGCGCTGACAACGATTGAGATGATTGTCTGTCTGACGGCAGGTTCCATCTTTGTTATGTGGCTTGGCGAACAGATTACGGACAAGGGAATCGGCAACGGTATCTCTATTATCCTTTTGGTTAATATTGTATCCCGTATGCCGGGAGACCTCTACAATCTTGCGCAGAAGTTTATTTTCGGTCAGCAGATTGGAACAATTGTAATTGCTACAGCGATTATTCTTTTTGTCATTATCGGAACCATCACGCTCACCATCCTGTTAAACGATGCAGAGCGCAGGATTCCGGTACAGTATTCCAGAAAGATTCAGGGCAGACAGCAGTTTAGTGGGGCCCAGGCTTCCATACTGCCCATTAAAGTCAATACTGCAAACGTCATTCCGGTGATCTTTGCTTCATCTTTACTTCAGTTTCCGCTGGTGATCAAGAATCTCCTCGGAGCAAACCCTGGAGGAGCTGCAGGATTTTTCTTTAATGCGATCAATCAGTCGAACTGGTGTAATCCGGAGAAATGGTCCTACTCAATTGGTTTGGTGATTTACCTGATTCTTATTGTTCTGTTTGCTTATTTCTATACTTCGATTACTTTTAATCCGCTGGAAATATCAAACAATATGAAGAAGCAGGGAGGGTTTATTCCCGGCATCCGTCCTGGAAAGCCCACCACAGACTATCTGACCTCCATTCTCGGTTACATCATCTTTATTGGAGCCGTCGGTCTCTGCATTATCGCAGTGATTCCGATTTTCTTCAATGGATTTTTTGGAGCACATGTTTCCTTTGGTGGAACATCAATCATCATTGTTGCAGGTGTTATTCTTGAGACACTGAAACAGATAGAATCACAGATGCTTGTAAGGCATTATTCTGGTTTTTTAACTGAATAGATATGACGATGTTTAACCGGTCTCCCGGGACAGCCTGCAAAGGCGGCTCCGGGAGACCGGTTTTTATTTTCGCCGGAAATTTTTTTGCAGCAGGGTTTTCCTGTCTGTATAAGGAAATCTGTTTTTGAAAAACTTATTCTATGTTATAATATCTGCAAATTGCTTAATCATATTTTCAGAAATAGATAGAGAATCATTGAGAATAGAAAGGAAGTAACTATGACACCTACACAGGAACATCTCCTGAAACTCCTGGGAGAAATTGATGACATCTGTGTTAGAAACGACATCGAATATTTTATCGATTTCGGAACCATGCTGGGGGCCGTCCGGCATGACGGCTTCATTCCCTGGGATGACGATGCAGATATTACATTGACGGAAGAAAACTATTATAAGTGGGTGGAGGCCTGCAAACGGGAACTGGACCCGTCCGTCCGGGTTTACAATGATGTGCGGCTTGACCGGGAGTTCCCGACGGTCTTTGGCAGATACAATGATGTGACCACCGCCAGAGTCGGAGAAAAATCAGAGTTCTGGAAGCCCATCTGCGGCCAGTGTATCGATGTCTTCTATCTGCTGGAACTCCCCGGAGATCCGGTGAAAAAACAGGAAGCCATCGACTATTATTTTGCTTACGATGAGTATGTCAATGCCAGTTTCCGGCATTTTCGGCTGAAAACAGACAGTATCTACAAGATCTACCAGAGTTTTCTGGACCGGGAGAAGAAAGTCGGGAGAGAACAGACTCTTCGGGAGATTGAGGCAAATATTTTCCATAAGCATTATGACGACTGCGACACCTATATCAGCTGCTCTGCCAGAATGTACGGGCCGCCCTCCATCGTGCCGAAAAAAAGTTATGATACAGTCTATATGGCAGACTTTGAAGGAAGGAAATTCCCCATCGCCGGCGGCTATGTGGAACTGCTTTACACCTACTACGGTGACACCTGGAACATGATTCCGGACCACAAAAAGGGTCACAGTAAAATGTCCCATTCCGGGCTGGGAGCAGACGTCTACGTCAATGATTACATGCGCTTTATTGACAAAGATGCGCTGCTGAAGAAAAGACTCGACTTTAAGCGGGCGGATGTGGATGACGGCTATAAATATACCCTCTGGAATAAAAAGTTTTTCACACAGTACGGCAGATATGAGCTGATGAAAATCAGTAAGCGGATCGCCAGGGAAAAGATTGATCTGGAGGCCTGTCTGGATCCGGAGAGTCCTGAGAAAATGCGCATTCTTGATGATCTCTTTTCCGACTACTATGAGATTCAGCTGGACGCCAGTGTACGCTCCTGGAAAGTTGCCATGAATCTGGGAGACAGGCTGGAATATGCGGCCCTTTTTAATCTGGCCTACAATCGGGGTGATTTGAACAGCATCAACAAAATCATCCGGCTCTGGGATGAAAATCAGATTCCTCTGTCGCCGAAGATTCAGGAAATCTGGAATCTGGTGCTGGCTGTCCGGGAGGTGAGGGCCCGCATTGTTTATGGTCGGCTGGATGAAGCGCTGGAGCTGGCGGATGCGTCTTTAAAGATTTATCCCCACAGCAGAGATCTCAAACTCTACCGGCTGGATATCCTTACAAAAAAAGTCGGGAACAGGGAGGAGGCCCTCAAGCTCCGAAGCCAGATTGAGGATCTCTACCGGCGGGGCATGGAAGAACTTGCCGGCTGGAGCTTAAACATTGACAGGAAAGACCTGGAAGACACAGAAAGGAACGGGCAGATTTCCGGAGAAGAAAAAGAATTTACCGGTAAAAACGAAGACCACTGCCTGAAACTTCTGGCAGACATGGACTGGATGCTTGGAGAGAAGGAGAGGGCTGCAGCCTGCTATGACAGGATTATGACCTGGTCCTTGAACGGTCTGCTGCAGCATGAGATTAAATCCAGTGGAAGATGGGAGGGGAGTTATGATGAATCAGATGAATCAGACGACCGCTGATCTGACCGGCAGTCAAAAAAGAGAACCTACCAAGGTTCAGCAGAGGCTCCTCGAACTGATGGATGATATCCATGAGATCTGTACTAAAAAAGGCCTGCATTACATTTTATTTGGAAAGACGGCCGGAATGGCCAGGGCCTATGGACATTTTCAGGAAGATGAGTACACCTTTGAGATTATGATGCCCCTGCTGGATGTGGTGAAACTCAGGCAGTATGTGGAGGAAAACATGTCTGACACCAGGACCATGGAATCCTGGGAGGACAATGAGGCGCTGCGGCAGATGATTTTCCGCTTTGTAGACAAAAAGAGCCTGCTGATCGACGGGACTGTGGGGGACTACTACTTAAAGCCCGGCGTGGCTGTCACCATCTTTGTGACAAGACCATCCAGGGCAGACGATGCAAACATCAGCGCGGAGCGCTATATTCAGTATCTGAACAGCACCGGAAGAAAGCCTAAATACTCTGCTGCAGATCTCAAAAAAATGTATGAATGTGTTCAGAGAAAGGGCGAAAAAGCAGCCATTGAGGAATACCAGGAACCCAGAATCAAAGAGATTACCAGATTTGCCGGTGGTTTAAGAAAAGGCTGGATCCGCTGTGCTCTGACCGGAAAGAAAAGAACAGCCCGCTGGGTTCTGCGGCAGAATATAGCATTGGCAAAGAAAGGAGGAAAGGAACAGATCTATGTCACCAGACCGGGACACAGATTCGCTTTCTCCCCTTCTCTTTATCAGAATCCCGGCCAGGTCAGCTTTGAGGGACATACCTACTGGGTTGCCGGAGATTACGAAGGCTACATGAAGAAAATGTACGGGGCAAAATGGAAGACCCGGTCCGTGGAGAGGTATCTCTCGGGAACGGAGAGGCTGAGGCTGATCTGGGATACGGAATGTCCCTATGAAGACTATCTGGAATTCCTGGGGGAGGACAGACCGGTCCTCAAAGAAATCATCATGGACCGGCGGGACTACACCCAGTGGATGTATGAAGTTCACAGCCCCCTGGAAAAGGAAACGCTCATGGATTTCCTGGAAATCAGGAGATCCGTGGACCGGATTGACGTCTGGATGATGCTCAAAGACAGAATGGAAGAGATCCGGGACGCCGGGAACCGGGAGGATACAGAGGAACTCAGACAGCTTCTCGAAGACTATCTGGAGAGGACAGACTATTTTTACTCTGAAAACATTGGTTTTTATATCAACAGCGAACTGTTTTCCCTGGCTGCCAAAGTGTGGGAGGCCGACGGAAGGACCGGCTACGCCGAAAAGGTTTATGCCCTGGTTCCGGAACATTACCGGCGCGAGTCGGTGGAGGAATATCTGAATCAGTACCTGGAGGAACGGTGATTGTTAAACAGATAGTGGAAAATGCACAATTTACATAATTGATAAAAAGAGTTAAAATAACAGTACAATTATGTGCGACAATATTGATGGAGGTATGAAAAGGTATGTATGACATTATTGTAATTGGCGCTGGTGTTACCGGTGCGTGTACCGCTAGAGCACTGTCAAAGTATCAGGTAAATATGTGCGTGATTGAAAAAGGCGATGACGTTTGTTCCGGAACTTCAAAAGCCAACAGTGCGATCGTTCACGGCGGTTATGATTGTAAGCCCGGAACCATGATGGCTAAGATGAATGTCCGCGGTAATGAGCTTATGTATCAGCTGGCAGAGGAGCTGGATTTCCCGGTAAAGAAAAACGGATCCCTGATCGTCTGCACAGTTCCTGAGGAGAGAGGCAAACTGGATGTTCTCCTTCAGCAGGGTATTGATAATGGTGTTCCCGGTGTCCGCATCGTGGAGAAGGAAGAGCTCCTTGCTATGGAAAAGAACCTGACACCGAACGCAGTGGCAGCACTCTATGTTCCCACTGGCGGACTGGTGGATCCGTTCAACATGTGCGTGGCATTCGCAGAGAATGCAGCTGTCAATGGATGCGAGTTCAAGCTTGAGACAGAAGTAACTAACATTGTGAAAAAAGATGACCATTATGTCGTTGAGACAGACAAGGGCGCTTTTGAGACAAAGGTTGTTGTCAACGCTGCCGGCGTTTACGCCGACAAGATGCACAACTTTGTCAGCGACAAGAAGATGGAGATCATTGCCCGCCGCGGCGAGTATCTCCTCATGGATCACGAACTTGGCGATTATTTCAACGCAACAGTATTCCCGCTGCCCGGCAAGATGGGCAAGGGTATCCTGACTGCCCCCACAATCCACGGCAATCTGTTTGTAGGACCTTCCGCAACGGATATCGAGGATAAGGAGGCAACCAACACCACACAGGAGATCATCGACGATCTCGTATACAAGGCACAGCACAGCTACCTCACCAAGGATGTACTTCCCATGGGCAAAGTTATCACATCTTTCGCAGGTCTTCGTGCTCACGAAGCCAACCATGAATTCATCATTGAGGAAGTGGCAGACGCTCCCGGATTCTTCGATGCAGCAGGTATCGAGTCCCCAGGTCTTACCAGTGCCCCCGCAATTGCCGAGAGAATTGAAGGCCTGATCCAGGATAAGTACCAGTTCCCGAAGAAGGACAATTTCGTTGCCAAGAGAAAGGGCTTTATCAAGATGGACCAGCTCAGCCTTGAAGAGAGGAATGAGCTGATCAAGAAGAATCCTCAGTATGGAAATATCATCTGCCGCTGCGAGATGGTTACGGAGGGTGAGATCGTGGATGCCATCAACCGTCCGGTTGGCGCAAAATCCATGGATGCAGTTAAGCGTCGTACCCGCGCAGGTATGGGACGTTGTCAGGCAGGCTTCTGTACACCGAAGACCATGGAGATTCTTTCCAGAGAGCTTGGAATCCCGATGACGGAAGTAAGGAAGAATGTAAAAGGTTCAGAGCTGCTCGTTGGCAAGATTAAGGAAGACTTATAAGAGACGTTTTACAGGCGTTAGTAAGAGACTTATCAGATCCGTGGAAAGTGAGGAAGTGCTATATGAAATCTTATGATGTAATTGTCGTAGGTGGAGGCCCTGCAGGTCTTGCGGCTGCCATTGCCGCCAAGAAAGAGGGCGTTGACAATATTTTAATGATCGAGAGAGATGACCGTCTTGGTGGAATCCTGAATCAGTGTATCCACAATGGTTTCGGTCTTCACACATTCAAGGAAGAGCTCACAGGTCCTGAATACGCACAGCGTTTCATCGATCAGGCTGCAGAGCTCAACGTAGAGTACAAGTTAAACACTATCGTTGTTGATATCTCCAAAGATAAGGTTGTGACAACGATGAACCGCAAAGAAGGTATGGTTCAGTATCAGGCAAAGGCTGTTGTCCTGGCTATGGGATGCCGTGAGAGACCGCGTGGTGCCCTGAACATCCCCGGATATCGTCCCGCAGGTATCTACTCTGCAGGTACAGCTCAGAGACTGGTTAACATGGAAGGCTATATGCCTGGTAAGAAGTGTGTCATCTTAGGTTCCGGTGATATCGGACTGATCATGGCAAGACGTATGACCTTCGAGGGTGCTGAGGTTAAGGTAGTGGCAGAGGTTATGCCTTACTCCGGCGGTCTGAAGAGAAATATCGTGCAGTGTCTTGACGACTTCGGTATTCCGCTGAAGTTAAGCCATACCGTCATCGACATCGAAGGTAAGGATCGTCTTACCGGTGTTACCATCGCTGAGGTTGGTCCTGACCGCAAGCCGATCCCCGGAACAGAAGAGCACTATGAATGTGATACCCTGCTCCTCTCCGTAGGTCTGATTCCGGAAAATGAGCTTTCCAAGCAGGCAGAAGTAGAGATGAGCCGCATCACCAACGGTCCGCTGGTGGATGAGAGCCTGGAGACCAACGTAGAAGGTATCTTTGCCTGCGGTAACGTTCTCCATGTACATGACCTGGTTGACTATGTTTCCGAGGAAGCAGCAGCAGCCGGCAAGAATGCTGCCAAGTACGTGAAAGACCGTCATGGCGCTGAGGCTGCCAAGGGCGGCAAGGTCATCGAGATCAAGGCAGTTGACGGAGCCCGCTACACAGTTCCCACCACAATCCATTTAGATAACATGGAAGATAAGCTGACAGTCCGTTTCCGTGTCGGTGCAGTATTTAAGAACAGCTACATTGGTGTTTACTTCAATGACGAGAGAAAGCAGCACCGTAAGAGACCTGTTATGGCACCGGGCGAGATGGAGCAGATCATCCTGAAGAAGAAAGACCTTGAAGCATTTGAAGGTCTTGAGACCATCACTGTTAAGATCGAGGCTGAATAATATTCACAACCAGATTATTGGTAGAATGGAGATGTTAAATATATGGAAAAGAGAAATTTAACCTGTATCAGATGTCCTCTGGGCTGTCAGATTACAGTGACGCTGGAGAATGGTGAAGTAAAAGATGTAACCGGCAACACATGTCCCCGCGGTGACCAGTATGCCAGAAAAGAAGTGACAAACCCCACCAGAGTTGTTACTTCCATCGTAAAGGTTGAGGGCGGCGTTCTTCCGGTTCTCTCCGTTAAGACAAAAGACGACGTGCCGAAGGGTAAGATCTTTGACGTGCTCGATGAGATCAAGCCGGTGGTTGTGAAGGCTCCGGTTCACATCGGTGATGTGGTTGTTGCTGACGCTGCAGGCACAGGTGTTGATATCGTTGCCTCCAAGGAGGTTGCTGCCGTATAACAGCAAAAAGCGCGGACAGCGATAGGCTGTCTGATCAAACTACAGATTAAGACTGGGGCGGATGGATATCCGCCCCTTTTGAATTACATGAGGAATCCCACAGAAAAGCTTGTCATTCATAATGAAAAAATGTAAAATAGGAGTAGCGTATTATGGCGGGCAGATCATAGCCTGTTCAATGCAGCCGATGCTGTGAGCAGCGGCTGTCAATATGATTCATCAGGAGGTAGATTAGAATGAAAATTATAATGTTGGGCGCTCCCGGAGCCGGGAAGGGTACACAGGCAAAGATGCTTTCCGAAAAGTATGATATTCCCCATATTTCCACAGGAGATATCTTCCGTGCAAATATCAAGAATAAGACAGAGCTTGGCAAGAAGGCCAAGGGTTACATGGACGCAGGACAGCTGGTTCCCGATGAGCTGGTGGTGGACCTGGTGGTGGACCGGATCAAGCAGCAGGACTGCTTTAAAGGCTTTATCCTGGATGGTTTCCCAAGAACGATTCCTCAAGCAGAGGCGCTGGATTACGCACTGAATAATCAGAATGAAAAAATTGATTTTGCAGTTAACGTGGATGTTCCCGATGCGGCTATCATAGACAGGATGTCCGGAAGAAGAGCCTGCGTGGGCTGCGGTGCCACCTATCACATCAAGTTTAATCCGACCAGGAAGCCGGATGTATGTGATGTCTGCGGCGAGAAGCTGATCCTCCGCGAGGATGATAAGGCGGAGACAGTAAAGAAGAGACTGGAAGTATATCATGCACAGACTCAGCCTCTCATTGACTACTATGCAAAGAAGAAGGCGCTTCTCACTGTCGACGGTACCCAGGACATCAATGTGGTATTTAACACAATCGTTAATGCACTTGAAAAATAGTAGGATATGTCTGACCCCTGACCCTGCTGTGGTCAGGGGGTTTTTTGCTTTATAGGAAATTGCTCAGCATTTCCCAATCTGTAAAAAAATTTCTTGTATCAGGGAGAATTTATGTTAGAATATAAATTAGGCTATTTTGCGAAGGCTCTTTGTGGACATGATAAAGACAAAGTATATATGATTGTTTCCGAGGAGGAGGACAGAGTAGCTTTGTGCGATGGGACCAGCAGGCCTTTGGGCCGCCCAAAGTATAAAAATAAGAAACACGTTCAGTTGATACGCTCTGAGAAGACAGCGGATATTTTCACGTCCCTGGTGGAATCAGGGGAGGCGGACAAGCTGATCCGGCAGCAGATCAGAGCCCGTGAAAAACGCGAAGATTAAAAAGCAGGAGGAATAATTAGTATGTCTAAATCAGATGTCATTGAAGTAGAAGGAAGAGTTGTGGAGAAGCTTCCTAACGCCATGTTCAAAGTGGAACTGGAGAACGGCCATCAGGTTCTCGGCCACATCAGCGGAAAGCTGCGCATGAATTTTATTAAGATTCTCCCGGGAGATAAAGTGACTATCGAGCTCTCTCCTTACGATTTGACAAAAGGCAGAATTATCTGGCGCGACAAGTAGACGGTCCGTAAAAGAGAAAGCTTCGTGATTATTGACCATAGGGACAGGGGTTACTCTGCCTTTTTTCGGTATTTTCATGCTTGCTTTTCATATCTTATAATGCTATAATAATTCCTAGCGTTTTGGAAAGGAGAGATTATCGTGAAGGTTAGAGCATCGGTAAAGCCTATCTGCGAGAAATGTAAAATCATTAAGCGCAAGGGCTCAATCAGAATCATTTGCGAAAATCCAAAACATAAACAGAGACAGGGATAAGGAACGGATCCGACATCGTCGGGGAAGCGAGATATGCCTGGTTTTTGTTGTGTAGTTGGTATGATATCCTGTCGGTTCGATACCAGAACCTATCAAAAGCAGACAGTTAGTGTATGCGGATGTCATCAAGGCTGCCACCGTCATGGCAGCAGGACATTTCGACATTGAGGTTGTGAGCGGAATTGTCCAGAAAAAAGGATAAGCGGCTGCGGCGGGTGTAATGTCCGTCGAATTATTCGAAAAGCCGGCCTTGCCGGCAGAGACCTCACGGGAGCGGATCGAAAGAAGAGAAGAGAGGTCCTTCCCTGGGCTGTTACAGCGGCCTGTTTATTATGAAGTAGAAAGAGCAATCCGGAGGAGACCCGCTGGACATTTCACCGTACGCGGCAGCGGAGGATTTTTCGGATCACATTTAGTGGAGGTGCACAATGGCTCGTATTTCAGGTGTTGATTTACCTAGAGAGAAGCGTGTAGAGATCGGTCTGACTTATATCTACGGTATTGGCAGAACAAGTGCAGACAAGATTCTGGCAGCGGCAAATGTTAATCCTGACACTCGCGTGCGCGACCTGACTGACGATGAGGTTCGCCGTATCAGCGAAGTGATCAATACAGACTATATGGTAGAAGGTGATCTCCGTCGTGAGACCGCAATGAATATCAAGCGTCTGCAGGAGATCGGCTGCTACAGAGGTATCCGTCATAGAAAGGGACTTCCGGTTCGCGGACAGAAGACTAAGACGAACGCCAGAACACGTAAGGGTCCGAGAAAGACAGTTGCTAATAAGAAGAAATAATTCATAGCATATTGATGGAAGGTGCGGCCGGCGGGCTCAGACTGCCTTGAGGCAGGTTTTCCGTCAGGCAGGCACATAAGAAATGTCAACAAGACAGATTGATCCTACAGGAGGGTTTTGATCAATGGCAAAGAGAACAGCAAGAAAGGTGACAAAGAAGCGTGTGAAGAAGAATGTCCAGAACGGACAGGCACACATCCAGGCATCTTTTAATAATACAATTGTAACATTAACTGACTCTGAGGGTAATGCTCTTTCCTGGGCAAGCGCAGGAGAGATGGGCTTCAGAGGCTCCAAGAAGTCCACACCGTACGCAGCCCAGATGGCAGCTGAGACAGCAGCCAAGGCAGCGCTCATCCATGGTCTTAAGACTGTGGAAGTTATGGTTAAGGGACCAGGTTCAGGTCGTGAGGCAGCGATCCGTGCACTTCAGGCATGTGGTCTTGAGGTTACAAGCATCAAGGATGTTACACCGGTACCGCACAACGGATGTCGCCCGCCAAAGAGAAGAAGAGTCTGATTGATCTGATAGGAGGTAAGTAAGAATGGCAATTGATAGAACTCCAATCCTTAAGAGATGCAGATCCTTAGACCTGGATCCTGTATATCTGGGAGTAAATAAAAAGTCTAACAGAAGATTAACCCGTTCCAGCAGAAAGATCAGCGAGTATGGTCTGCAGCTGCGTGAGAAACAGAAAGCAAAATTTATCTACGGCGTACTTGAGAAACCTTTCAGAAATTACTATGCCAAGGCAGAGCGTATGAAAGGCCTCACAGGTCCTAACCTGATGGTTCTTCTTGAGACAAGATTAGATAATATCGTATATCGCATGGGATTTGCCAGAACAAGAAAAGAGGCAAGACAGGTTGTCGGCCATAAGCACATTCTCGTTAACGGCAAGTGCGTTAACATTCCTTCCTACAGAGTGAATGTCGGTGATGTGATTGAGGTGAAGGAAAACAAGAAGACCATGCAGAGATATAAAGATATCGCTGAGGTTACATCCGGCATGCTTGTTCCGTCCTGGATGGAAGCAGATATCGAAGAGTTCAAGGGAACAGTGAAGGAACTTCCTAGCAGAGAGATGATTGACGTTCCGGTTAACGAGACATTAATCGTCGAGTTATATTCTAAATAATCATATGATTCTTCCGATTGAATGGATGTTCAATCGAATTCGCCTCCTGCGAATTCAGGCTTGTTTCTTTTGGAAGCGGGCGTGGTTCTATTGAATGAGCAGGAGGCTTATGTCATCTCATTGATGAAATGAGGAGCTGAGCATCCCTTTAATCTGTCATTATGGAAACTGTTTATATCGGACGGAAGTCCGATTGTATTCCAAAAGGAGGTCCCATTCGTGTTTGAATTCGAGAAGCCAAGAATTGAAATAGCAGAAATATCTGAGGATAATAAATATGGTCGTTTTGTGGTGGAACCCCTGGAGAGAGGTTACGGCACAACTTTAGGTAACTCCTTAAGAAGAATCATGCTTTCTTCCCTTCCGGGCGCTGCAGTGAGTGCCGTTAAGATCAAAGGCGTGCTCCATGAGTTCAGCTCTATTCCGGGCGTGAAGGAAGACGTCACTGAAATTATCATGAACATTAAGGAACTGGCCATTAAAAATACCAGTTCTTCCGATGAATCCAAGAGAGCCTTCATTGAGTACAGCGGAGAAGGTGTCATCAAGGGCTCTGACGTTCAGGTGGACAGCGATATTGAAATTATCAACCCGGACCAGGTCATTGCAACCCTTAACGGGGGCGCAGACAGCCATTTTGAGGCAGAGCTGATCATCAGCAAAGGCCGCGGCTATGTTGGAGCTGACAAGAATAAGACAGAGGATCAGTCCATAGATGTGATTCCTGTGGACTCCATTTTCACACCGGTTGAGCGTGTGAATCTGCAGGTAGAGAATACTCGTGTCGGTCAGATTACTGACTTTGATAAGCTGACCCTTGATGTATATACCAATGGAACACTGGCGCCGGACGAGGCTGTAAGTCTTGCCGCCAAGGTTCTCAGTGAACATTTGAATCTTTTCATCGATCTCTCTGAGAATGCCAAACAGGTAGATGTTATGGTAGAGCCGAACCCTGATCCAGTGGACAAGGTTCTGGAGATGAACATTGACGAGCTGGAGCTCTCTGTTCGTTCCTACAACTGCCTGAAGAGAGCCGGTATCAATACCGTGGAAGAACTTACCAACAAGACCCCTGAGGATATGATGAAGGTACGTAATCTCGGCCGGAAATCCCTCGAGGAGGTATTGTCCAAATTGAAAGAATTAGGTCTCTCCCTCAACTCCAGCGAGGAGTAGGGCAGATCCTGTTTCATCTTCAGTGCAGAATTTTGCGGCTTCCCTGCCGGATGGAATGCACTGAGATTCACTATGACCCGCCTAGGCTGAAGGGAAAGTAGGCATGGCGAAAAATAATTAAGGAGGTCCATAATCATGGCAAAGTACAGAAAATTAGGAAGAACATCCAATCAGAGAAAAGCCCTCTTACGTAATCAGGTTACACAGCTGCTCTACCACGGAAAGATCCGTACCACAGAGGCTAAGGCTAAAGAAATCCGTAAGATTGCAGAAGGCTTTATCGCTCTTGGTGTAAAAGAGAGAGATAACTTTGAGGTTGTCAAAGTTGAGGCTAAAGTTGCTAGAAAAGATAAAGATGGTAAGCGTGTAAAGGAAGTCGTTGACGGCAAGAAGAAGACTGTTTACGATACCGTTGAGAAGGAGATCAAGAAGGATCTTCCCTCCAGACTTCACGCAAGACGTCAGATGTTAAAGTTCTTATACCCTGTAACTGAGGTTCCGGCCGAAGCTAAGGGCAAGAAGGCTGGTACAAAGAAGGTTGACCTTCCCCAGAAGATTTTTGATGAGTACGGCCCCAAATATGCTGGACGTAATGGTGGTTACACCAGAATTATCAAGATTGGCCAGCGTAAAGGTGACGCAGCTTTAGAAGTGATTATTGAATTAGTATAGGAAAAGACAAAAGGATTCCCAAGGGGATTCTTGTCATGGAGAATGTCAGGGAGATTGTTTTGCAATCTCCCTTTTGTCATCTCATGGGAACTCAGGGTTCTTCCGTGGGATGAGGGAAGCGGATCAAACAGGGAAAGGAACAGCTCATGAAACATTTTATAGAAGTAAAAAATATACTATACAAATATAAACTGTTTCGTGGGGACAGGGAAGATTTTGAGGAGAGACAGGCTCTTTCTGATGTCTCCCTGTCGGTGAAAAAAGGAGATTTTGTGGGGATTCTTGGACCAAATGGGTCCGGAAAATCAACCCTGGCCAGACAACTGGCTGCGCTCCTGGTTCCCTGGGAAGGAACCATCCTGATTAAGGGAAGACTGACGGCCGATACTGGAAACTATGAAGAAATCAGGCAGACTGTGACCATGGTTTTCCAGAATCCGGACAATCAGATTATCGGGACGACTGTGGAGGAAGATCTGGCTTTCGGACCGGAAAACATGGCTTGTCCACCGGAGGAAATCGCCGCAAGGATCGACAGGGTTTTAAAGATAACCGGTATGGAAGCCTATCGTTATAAAAGTACTTCTGCCCTCTCGGGAGGACAGAAGCAAAAGACGGCCATAGCCGGGGTTCTGGCTATGGAGCCGGAGTGTATCATCCTGGATGAGCCTACAGCCATGATTGATCCGGAGGGCCGCAGGGAAGTCCTGGAGGCAGTCTGGCAGCTGAACCGCGATAAAGGAATTACCATTATCTACATTTCCCACGATACGGAAGAAGTGAAAACGGCGGATTATCTCTATGTGATGGGAGAAGGCCGCATAAGGGGACAAGGGAAACCGGATGAAGTATTTGTCAGATACGATCTTTTTGACAACCCCGACCAGGAACTGCCCTGCTTCTGGCGCATCAGGAAGATGCTCTCAGACCGGGGATTGCCTCTGCCGGAAGGAATGCATTCTGAGGAAGATTTTATTTCATGGATGTCCGCAGAGTCAGAGGAGACGGCAGCAGTCAGAGAAGCCATAAAAGAGCAGATCCGACGCCATACAGATAATAGTAATCATGAAGCGCCGGCTTTGGAGGCGGAAGGTTTTTTCCTGAATCATGTCACCTATAGCTATAGAAGTATGGGAAAGGTGACTGCCCGGCCGGCAATCCAGGATGTCAGCCTCGTGATCAGACCGAAAGAGTTTCTGGCGATTGTGGGCAGAAGCGGGTCGGGAAAAACCACCCTCTTAAAACACATGAACGGCCTTCTTTGTCCTGATCAGGGCCAGGTCATCTTCCACGGGGACGATATTTGGGAGAAAGGCTTCTCCCGGAAAATGCTCCGGCAAAAGGTGGCCTATTGTTTCCAGTATCCGGAGAACCAATTGTTCGAGGAAACCGTCATGAAGGATGTCTGTTTTGGGCCGCGGAATATGGGGTTCTGCGACGAGGATTGTCTCAGCAGGGCCGCTGCTGCACTGGAGGCTGTGGGGATTGACAGGTCCCTGTGGCAAAGCAGTCCTCTGACCCTGTCTGGCGGGCAGAAGAGGAGGATTGCCCTGGCGGGAGTGATTGCCATGGAGCCGGAGTATCTGATTCTGGATGAGCCCGCTGCTGGTCTTGACTGGGCAGGAAAAGAGAGGATCTTCCAACTGCTTCATCATCTCCATCAGGAAAAAGGGATGACGATCATTCTGGTAAGCCATAATATGGACGACGCGGCGGCCCATGCGGACCGCCTCTTGGTGATGGCAGAGGGGTACATCATGGTGGATGGGACTCCGGAAGAGATTTTTGACAGGCCAGACCTGCTGAAAAAAGCCGGTCTGGATCTCCCTGAGATGGAGAAATTTCTCCGCCGCTTTATGCCCCACGGGCCTGCCGGCAGGGGAGCAGGAAAAACTGAGAATCCGTCCGATGGGGCTGAAGAAGAAAACATACAGGAGAGAGGGGGCGGCAGGCTGTGATCAGAGACATATCCTACGGCCAGTATTATCAGACAGACTCGGTCATCCACAGGCTGGATCCCAGAGTCAAACTGGCAGGTACCCTGCTTTTCGTGATCAGTCTTTTCTTCCCCAGGAGTCTCTTTGGTATGGCTCTGGCATCCCTTTGCCTGCTGGCAGTGATTCTGCTGTCCCAGGTCCCGCTCCGCCTGATATTCAAAGGAGTGAAACCGATGCTGGTCATTATCATTTTTTCGGTTTTGATGAACCTTTTTGGGACTGAAGGACATATCATCTGGCAGGCCGGAATCTTTGCCGTCAGTTCCGAGGGAGTGGTCAGGGCGGTGTTCCTTGCTCTGCGCCTGATTTATCTGGTGGCGGGTTCTTCCCTGATGACATTTACCACGACTCCCTGGAGGCTCACCGACGGGCTGGAGCAGGGGCTGCATTTTCTGACTTATCTCAGAGTGCCTGTCCACGAGTTCGCTCTGATGATGGCCATTGCCCTGAAGTTTATCCCGATACTCACGGAAGAGCTCAATCGTATCATGGATGCCCAGATGTCCCGGGGGGCGGATTTCGAGTCGGGAAATATTCTGGTGAGGGCCAGAAAGCTGATCCCTCTGCTGGTTCCCCTCTTTGTATCTGCCATCAGAAGAGCCTCAGACCTGTCCATGGCTCTCGAAGCCAGGGGGTATTCGGCAGGGAAGAGAAGGACAAAACTTCACCCCTTATGTTATGGACGCATTGATTACATCGCCTATGGACTGATTTTCATTTATATGGCAGCCATGGCGGTACTCACATTTACATCCACAGGAAGGTGGCCCATTGCCTTATGAAGCGTATTAAAATCACAGTGGCCTATGATGGCACACAGTACTGCGGCTGGCAGATCCAGCCCAGAGACCTGACAGTGGAGCAGGTGCTCAATGAGAGACTCAGCACTTTTTTGAAGGAGGAGATTCGGGTGATCGGCGCAAGCCGAACCGACGCGGGCGTCCATGCCCTGGGAAATGTGGCTGTGTTTGACACGGATTCCAGCATCCCGCCTGAGAGAATCTGCTATGCCTTAAACACTGTGCTTCCGGAGGACATCCGCATCATGGATTCCCGGGAAGTGGCGGCGGATTTTCACCCCAGATACCGTGACAGTCAGAAGACTTATCAGTATCACATCCAGAACCGGAGGTTTCCTGATCCCACCAAGGCCAGATATGCTCATCTGGTGACGGCGCCCCTGGACGTGGAGGCCATGGACCGGGCCGGCACCTATCTGGTGGGAACCCATGACTTTACCAGCTTCTGTGCTTCAGGAACCCAGGCTAAGAGTATGGTCAGGACAGTGACAGGTCTCAAGGTGAGCACAATGGCTGAACCGGTCCGGGTTTATGACCTGGCCTGGGGCATCGGCCAGGACATTACCATAGAAGTCAGAGGAACAGGATTTCTTTATAATATGGTCCGGATTATTGCCGGAACCCTCATTCGTGTCGGTCTGGGTGTTTACCCGCCCGAACATGTGGAGGAGATTCTAAAAGCCAGAAACCGTTATGCCGCCGGGGAGACAGCTCCGGCAAAAGGCCTGTTTTTAAAGGAAATTCTGTATTGACACGATTTATCTCCTGATATATAATTCTAAATTGTGGTATGCTATTAAATGTATTTCCAAAGCCCCGGGAGTACATTTTATCATAACCTGCCATTTTCCCAGGCGGGTAAGATGCGGCTGAGGGTCCGGACAGCCAGGAGGCCGTGTCATCTGAAATGTTGAAATGCTATTGCTTAAAAAGGAGAACTACTCATGAAAAGTTTTATGGCTAGCCCAGCTACAATTAAGAGAGACTGGTATGTAGTAGATGCCGAGGGACAGACACTGGGTCGTCTGGCATCTGAGATTGCCAAAGTTTTAAGAGGAAAGAATAAACCGACCTACACACCGCATATGGATTGCGGCGACTATGTGATCGTTGTTAATGCAGAGAAGATTAAAGTAACCGGTAAGAAGCTTGACCAGAAGATCTACTATCACCACAGTGAGTATATCGGCGGTATGAAAGAGACGACCCTCAGAGAGAAACTTGCCAAGAAGCCGGAGCAGGTGATCGAGCTTGCAGTCAAGGGCATGCTTCCCAAGGGACCCCTCGGACGTCAGATGTACAAGAAGCTTTTCGTTTATGCCGGACCTGAGCACAAGCATGAGGCTCAGCAGCCTAAGGCATTAGAGATTAAGTATTAATTAAGGAGGGAAAGCAAGTGGCTACAACAAGATATTACGGTACAGGCAGAAGAAAAAGCAGTGTTGCCCGCGTATACCTTATGCCGGGAACCGGTAAAGTGACGATCAACAGGAAAGATATGGATGAGTACTTTGGTTACGATACATTAAAGGTTATCGCCCGTCAGCCATTGGTATTAACTTCCACAGAAGATAAATTTGACGTTTTAGTTAACGTACATGGCGGTGGATACACAGGCCAGGCCGGTGCCATCAGACATGGTATCGCCAGAGCTCTCCTTGAGGCAGATCCGGAGTTCCGTCCTGCCCTTAAGAAAGCTGGTTATCTGACTCGTGATCCGAGAATGAAAGAGCGTAAGAAGTACGGTCTTAAGAAAGCCCGTAGAGCTCCGCAGTTCAGCAAGAGATAATATCACATCCGATAGTTTGAATATTAAAAAGCCGTACTTTCGTGCCAGAAAGTACGGCTTTTGTTCGCTAAAGCAGGGCTGCCGTATTAAAGCGGATCAGGAACTTGAGAAAAAGGCAAGGATCCCCGTGTCCTACGTGTTTGTCGTTTGGTGGTGTCTGTGCGTTCTGGGACGGACTGATCTTAAGTCCGTCATCAGACGTACAGATGCCAACAACTGACACAACACAGGACATGGGAACCCTTGCCTTTTAAATCAACGTGGCTGCCGCTTTTAAACGGCCCTCCCTTCATATGTTCCTGTTTTTATCGATCCACTCTCTCTTCATCCAGCACCTTTTTGATCTCCAGAAGGGCTTCTTTTAAGCCCTTCATATCCAGACCGGAGTAGTTGAGCACAAATTGGTGCTTGTCTCTTTTGAGCTCATCCATATAAAAATCCGTGATGCTTACCATTTTAATCTTCCTCTGTGCCAGTCTCTTCTTTAATTCTTCATCAGGAATTTCTGTATTAAACTCCATCACAAAATGGAGACCCGACTCATTTTCTATAATCCGGCATTCATCCGGCCCCAGAACTTCTTTGATCATTTCCAGAACCCGCGCCCTCTTTCTGCCATAGCGAAGCCTCATCCGGTTGATGTGCTTTTCAAAATATCCCCGCTGAATGAATGCGGCCAGGGTATACTGTTCAAAGGTGGACACAGTGCTGGCGTAAAAAGACAGTTTTTCAAAATAGCGGTTGGCCAGGTGCTCCGGCAGAACCATATAACTGATACGGATGGTGGAGGTCAGGGATTTTGAAAAGGTGTTCATATAGATGACCTTCTCACAGGCGTCGATGGACTGAATGGGAGGCACAGGTTTTCCCTTCAGGCGAAACTCACTGTCATAATCATCCTCAATGATATATCTGCCCTGTTCCTCATTGGCCCACGCCAGCAGCTCATATCTTCTGCTGACCGGCATAGTGATCCCCGTGGGAAAATGATGATTGGGACAAATGTGCGTGATTTCTGCGCCGCAGGTCCTGAGGTCGTCCACCTTCATACCCCAGTCATCAAGATCCACATACCGGCACTCTACCCCATTGTTCCTATAGATAGAAAGCAGTTTCTTATAGCCGGGATTTTCCACACAATATATCTTATCGTTCCCCAGCAGCTGAATCAGCAGCCCATAAAGATACTCTGTTCCGGCTCCCACTATAATCTGATCCGGGTCAATATCCATCCCCCGGAAGGACCGCAGGTGGCCGGCGATGGCTTCCCGAAGTTCACCGATACCCTCGCAGGGAGAGACTGTCAGCAGGTCCTTCTCCCTCTGGGAAATGTTTTCTCTCATGAGCCGAGCCCAAATGGAAAAGGGAAAATCTGACCTTTCCGTTTTATTGGAAGAAAAGTCATAGAGACTGGCCTCCTCTTTACGTCCCTTTTGGATGTTCAGAACTTTGCGGACTGTCTGGTCGTCCGAAAACTGCCGTGAGATTCTGGAGACATAGTACCCCCGCTTGGGAACGGCATACATATAACCTTCGGAGATCAAAAGGCCATAGGCATTTTCCACGGTGATGGTGCTGACCCCCAGATTGCCGGCCAGTGTCCTCTTGGACGGCATCTTGTCATCCGTTTTTAATTCTCCCTTGATAATATCTTCTCTAATACATTCGTAAAGATAAATATAAAGAGGTTTGTTCGCTTCGCTCATATCATATGTCAGCATAATCTCTATCCCTCCCGGCAGTTCTTTTCCGACCGCCGCCGTATTGATGCAGAGTCCGTCTTCCTTTGGAATTTTGCTGATTTCTCATAGGCCAGTCTGGGATCTTTGTCCTCCTGTACATAGATTGTTCCACAGTGGACAAAGCCAAGCTTTTCAAGCATCGCCTGCATGACAAGGTTATCACCATGGGTGTCTATGCGCAGATGGGCGCACTGGCTGAAAGCCCAGTTTACACAGAAAGATCCGATGCCCTTTTGAGAACCATCTGAAGCCACCCTGTGCACAACGCCGTAAGGACTGTCGTCAAGCCAGGCCCCTCCTGTGATGTCCTTATAAGTCGGCTCAATATCTCTGCCAAAAAGATAGACTAAGGTCCCCGCTACGATCCCATGGTCATTGACACAGACATAGCTGACCCCATCTTTGATGTCTTTGTGGATCAGCTTCTCCGGAGGCCAATTGGTTTTTCCCCACTGTCTGGGATTTCCATGCCTGGCCATAAAGTCCCGGGCATAGGCGTAGATTTCCATGATTCTGTCAAAATCCTCTTCTCTTGATTTTCTGATATGCATATGGTACATTCATCCTTCTTCAAATTAATTACTGCCATCAACAATCCTTATAACCTGCAGGTCCCCAGGCCGGCTTCCCTCAGCGAGCCCTATTTCTCATGGATCCTTTTACCGGAGATGTGCTCTATATCAATCGCCACCATCTGGACGGCCTTGAAACTCTTCTCAATCTCCTGGTCAACCTCCTGTGCTGTGGGATAGTATTTGAGGGCAAATTTCCTGATTCTGTCCCTTGCCAGATTCGGGTCCTCCACAAGGCAGGCCCGGCCGAAAACCACGCAGCAGGACACATGATAGGCCCAGTCACCCTCTTCCAGACAGCCATCATCCCAACTTGTGAAGCACACCTTGTCATCTGCCTTGATGGCATCAATTTTATGCCCGCTTTTGGCACTATGGAAATAAATTCTGTTATCATCCTCATCATAATAGAAATTGATGGGGATGCAATAAGGATAGCCATGGTCCCCATGGACGGCCAGGGCCCCTCTCCTGTTATGATGCAGAAGCTTCTTTGCCTCCTCCACGGAAATCTCATTTTTCACTCTTCTGATTTTTCTAAACATATGTCTCCCCTTCTTTTACAATCTCTATGGTGTCCCAAACGATATGGTTCTCCATTCCTGGCTCGTGATTTCAGTATATGGGAAAATCCTCCCTTTATCAACTAATCATCGATAAAAAGAGTGTCTATCCAGCGTCTGAGATTGAAATAGATACACTTATGTAATATAATGATAGAAAAGGAGAAATGAAGGGGGATTACCATGCGTAAAATAATGTTTGTCGGCCGCAGTGAAGCAGGTAAAACGACGATCATGCAGGCTATGAAAGGTGAGAAGATCGTCTATCATAAGACCCAGTACATAAATCATTATGATGTTGTGATAGATACACCCGGTGAGTATGCCGAGACCAAGGAATTATCCTCCGCCTTGGCAATCTATGGAGCGGAAGCCGATGTGATCGGCCTTCTGATGAGTGCCACCGAACCCTACTCTCTCTATCCGCCCAACGTCGTGACGGTCAGCAACAGGGATATCGTGGGTGTCGTCACAAAGATTGATCACTGGGCTGCAGACCCGGAACAGGCGGCAGAGTGGCTCCGCATAGCCGGCTGTAAGAAAATATTCTTCACCAGTGCCTACACCGGTGAAGGCATCGCTGACATTCTGGAATACCTGAAAGAGTCCGTCGACGTACTGCCCTGGGAAGAGGCCAAAGCAATGTACGACGAGATTGGTTTCGGGCCGGGCGAGAGTGCGAAAATGACAAAAAAACTGGAGAGGGCCCTGTCCTTATAACAAGGGCCGGACTCCTTAATGATTCGACGGCATCCCGCCGTACAGCATGTCCCAGAACTGATTTTCACAGGAAGCGCAGTGTTCAAAGATCCGGCAGAGTTTTTCTGTCTCTTCCTGGCTGATTCCCTGCGCCTTGCGGTCCACAAGATCAATCCAATTCTGGTTGGATTCCACATATTCCGGACAGGTGCAGGCATCAAACCAGCTCTTATAGGGGGATGTCCTGATCTCTGCGGAGTATTTTCCCAGCATATTTTACCTCCTTAGAAACAAAGTCCGCAAGCGGACATCAACTTCCCTTCCCCTCAATCCCCCGGGTTTTTTAGGAAATCGCAATTCCCTGTAAAGAAAAAGCAGATATACCACATAGGTATATCTGCAGAAAAATACGTTCATGATAAACAAGCGCTCTCTTTATGTCCCTACGTTGGCATTATCCAAATCAGGTTTTGGGTCCGGGACATACCTCCCGTTCTCAGCCTGCCTGCACAAGCTCCCCTTTTTATGTATTTACATTACAACAAGCTGCAGAAACATGCAAGAGGAAATCAAGGTCCTCCGGCTTAATTGGTTAAAGCAGCCGGGCTTTCTTTTGCATTATCGATTACTTCCTGGGGAATCACAATGCTGTCCACTGTATTGAACTCAACATAATCCATGCGTATCGTGAAATTGTCAATGGTGAGGCCTTCTGCACTTTCACCCATCATGCTCTCCATCCCTTTAAAGGTCATATCTATATAGACAGGCCTCTTGTCCTCCTTGGCGATGGCGTACTTAACATCGACAGAAACTCCGCTGTAATCCGCCTTGTTCATATCCATTCCCATGGACGGCATAGCACCGGAGAATGATGCCATGAGATCCTTAATCTCGTCTCCTTCGATGGTACCGGTGATAATATAGGCTTCGGTGCCATCCACATCCTCTGTCTTATCCTGCAGGGTAAACTTGTCTTCCTTACTGAAAATCTGTCCTGTGCTGCCTGTTTTAAGGCGCTCCAATGCTTCCTCATCCACGGAGGTCTTCTGCACGGTCCAGTTCCCCATCACCTTTGAATACACGCTGAGCTCATTATTCTCCATAGCAGTGTAGCCCTCATAATCTATGTCCATGCCCATGGCATTCATTTTACCGGTCATATGACTTGCCATAGGTTCCTTCACTGAGTCCATATCGAGGTCCATACTCATATCCATAGAACCGCCAAGAGCCTTCAGGCTTTCCCCGCTCATGCTTATTTTCATAAGCATATGGGTCTTCATGGAGCTGGCATCATTCGTGTATTTTTGAGCTTCCTCCACCAGTGATCCTGCTGTAGCCTGTTCACTGGCACCGCATCCTGCCAGCAGCCCCAGTGTCATGATCAACACGCACAATAAAGCAATACTCCTCTTCATATCTCATCCTCCTTTACCAGGCATTTTTATGGTCCTTTTGCTCAATATAGCACAGGGTATTCATCCTGTAAAGATGCGATATTTCCAGAAAATCCACTCTCGTTGGACACTGAAATTACGCCTCTGATTTCGGGAAAAAAGTCAGGAGAAAGCGGCTTTGACATCGCCCAAAACCGGGAAGTATCCTGTCAGTCAATCACACCAATCAACCCGAAAATAAGAACGAGTATACCCAGTACTATGCGATACCATCCAAACACCTTGAAATCGTGTTTCTTGATATAGCTCATCAAAAACTGGATTACAAACATGGATACCATGAAGGCCACAGCCATCCCCACAAAAAGAATGATTGCCTCATGAAAACTAAAGTCCAGACCAAATTTCACAATTTTGAGCAGACTGGCTCCCAGCATGACCGGCACGGCCAGATAGAAAGTATACTCCGCCGCGACAGTTCTGGAAACTCCGATGAGAAGGGCTCCGACAATGGTGGCTCCAGATCTGGAAGTCCCTGGAAATATGGCGGCAATCAGCTGAAAGATTCCAATCAGAAAAGCGATGGTATAAGTGATCTCCCCAATGGAATTAATCCTGGGAACGACGTTCTTATTCTTTGACTCCACCACCAGAAAAGCGATACCGAAAAGAATCAGCATGATGGCCACTGTGGTATAATTATAGAACATGTCTTCCAGTTCATCGTCAAAAAGAACCCCTACTATGGCTGCCGGAACACAGGATACCAGAATATGAAACCAAAGATCTATAATGTCTTTTTTTATATAACTTCCGGGACCAGACGCTGTGAGGGGAGCCTTATTATCTTTCTTCCCAAAGGGCCAGAGCTGGTTCCAGAAAAGGACGATTACGGCCATGATCGCACCAAGCTGAATCACCACCTGAAACATACTGTAAAAATCATCTGCCACGTCAAGTTCTATAAGCTCATTCAGGATGATCATATGACCGGTACTGCTTATGGGAAGCCACTCCGTGACTCCCTCCACGATACCGAAAAGTACTGCCTTGAGTATTTCCTGCATTTCATTACTCCTTAAATCTTTATGCTCTCTGCAGTTCCACCCCGTTGAGAAGATCTGCAGACTAACCCTGTTGATAAAGTCTGTAAATTGAACCTGTGAATAAGAGCGCCCCCGAAGGGGCGCCTCATGAACGATATCTCTACTGTTCTGCCTTTCTCAAAAGATCTTTCCATTCATTGACAATTGATCTGTCTTCAAAGTAATCAATCTTCATAGCTTTCCTGACCCGGGCCAGCGTTGCATTGGTCTTTTCCACCGCCCTGGCAGTTCCTTCTTTGAGGATATCATACACCGCATCGATATCTGCTTCCCATTTGGCCCGCTCCGCACGGATTGGCACCAGGGTCTCCTCCAGTACATTAATCAGGAACTTTTTACATACGCCATCTCCAAGGCCGCCCCGGCGATAGTGCTCCTTCATTTCTTCAAGATTTTTGTACTCGGGGAGATAAGCGGCAAAATGGTCATCATTACAAAGGGCATCAAGGTAAGTGAATACGACATTCCCTTCCGTGTGTCCGGGGTCAGTGATCTTCAGATGCTGAGGATCAGTGAACATTCTCCTGTTGACCTGGTTCCTGACTGTCTTTGGATCATCGGAAAGATAGATACAGTTCCCCAGGGACTTGCTCATCTTGGCTTTACCGTCCACACCCGGAAGCCGGCGCTGCATTTCATTTTCCGGAATCATTGCTTTGGGGAGCACCAGCGTTTTTCCATATATTCTGTTAAACTTCTCCACGATCTCCCTCGCCTGCTCCAGCATGGGAAGCTGATCTTCTCCCACTGGAACAACATTGGCGTCAAAAGCAGTGATGTCAGCAGCCTGTGAGACAGGATAAATAAAGAACCCTGTGGGCAGGCCTTCATCGGCAAAGCCCCTCATCTGAATCTCCGCCTTTACAGTGGGATTCCTGGACAGCCGGGCAGTGCTTACCAGATTCATATAGTAAAATGTAAGGGCATGGAGGGCCGGAAGAGCCGACTGAATACAGATGGTTGTCTTTGCCGGATCTATGCCAACGGACAGATAGTCCAGAACCACATTCACGATATTGTCCCGGATTTTTCTCGGGTTATCCGCATTATCTGTCAGTGCCTGGTCATCTGCAATCAGAATATTGATCTCATCATACTGACCTGAATTCTGAAGTTCCACTCTCCGCTTCAGGGAACCCACATAATGACCCAAATGCAGGCGTCCGGTCGGACGGTCTCCAGTCAGTATAATATTCTTCTCACTCATCTCTCATTACCTCCATAAAACCTGACTTGCCGAAATCTGCTCGTCGATGTTCCCGGCAGTCAATCTCTCAAATATAATCTATCATCTAAAACCAGGCTGCTGCCCGGTCCAAATCATGATGCGACTTGTTAAGTATAGCACAGACCCCGGGACATTTCCAGTTTTACCAGCTTATCCTTGTACAATCCTCAAAAACAACGGTATTCCGGCAGATGAGTATAAATCATAAAAAATACTAATCACAAAATACCGCTGCACTAAGACGTATCCCTGGAACTGTCCCGGCAGTCCCACACCTGCCTTAGTGCGGCGGCTTAAACTCATAAAATACTATTTAGCCTTTTTTCTGTCTGAGGAATCTTAGAATCCGTGCTATTATGACTGTCTTTTGTATCTGCTGTGGTCTCCCCGACTTTCCACTACCTGATATCCTGTCCTGGCCACCCGCATTGACAT
>JBGUIF010000094.1:0-5266 GCA_045112755.1 Anaerobutyricum sp. | reverse complement strand
TTATCGCCGCCTCTGATTCGCAGTTCCTGAGCCTCGTCCCCAAAAATCTCACTGACAAAGGCACCTGCTCCCACTGCGGAACTGTATGCTTTGACGACAGTGATGACTTTCTGGATGTCATAGGGGGCAAGACCTGCACCGATGGCACCGTAGGCAGCCAGAGTGGAGGAAGATGTCACCATGGGATAGATCCCGTGGTCCGGATCCTTCAGCGTTCCAAGCTGGCCTTCCAGAAGGATATTCTTCCCCTCTTTTATGGCCTTGTCAAGATAGAGGGAAACATCACAGACATAGGGACTGATCATTTCCTTGTACTCCATCAACGTCTGATAGGTCTCCTCCGGATCAATCAACGGCTTGTGATAAAGATGCTCCAGCAGAACATTTTTCTGGGTGAGCACCCGCTCAATCTTATCCTTCAGTTCCGCTTCTTCCATAAAAAGCTCGCTGACCTGGAAACCGATCTTCGCATATTTATCAGAGTAAAAAGGAGCAATACCGGACTTAGTGGATCCAAAAGACTTGCCCGCCAGTCTCTCCTCCTCATACTGATCGAATAAAATATGATATGGCATCACGATCTGTGCTCTCTCAGAAACGAGCAGTTTGGGCATGGGAACGCCCTGGCTGACCACCTGATTGAGCTCTTTGATCAGTACCGGAATATTCAATGCCACGCCGTTTCCGATAATACTTGTGGTGTGATCATAGAACACACCGGAGGGCAGAGTGTGCAGAGCGAACTTACCATAATTATTGATGATGGTATGTCCTGCGTTGGCACCACCCTGAAAACGGATAATAATGTCCGAATTCTCAGCAAGCATATCGGTAATCTTACCTTTTCCCTCGTCTCCCCAGTTTGCTCCTACAATCGCTTTTACCATGATTAATTCCTCCCAGCTTATCTGGAATCCTCCTCTCCTTTGCGGAAAAAGATCCCTTCCTGCTTTCTGATTAAATGGATATCCATACTCGGTCATGCTCTTCCTATCTGTGTTACAGCCTTGCAGGCCTTATGACAGGACGGACATCTGTCTCTCGAGAACAGACCAAACAGAGTTAATTATATATTATATCATACAATAAGTAAAGTGATAAATGCCAGCATTTAACGGTTACGAATTCCCTGCCTCAACCTTATTTTTTGGAAAAAGCCTGAATTTATCGGCAGCCCTGACCAGGGATCCCCCCATGGGGAAGCGTCTGAGTTCCTCCCTGGACACGCCTCTTAATCTGAGAACCATGGCAAAATAGACCAGCACACCCAGCATGATGGAGACGCCAAGGCCCAGCAGGCTGAGCAGACGGTATGAAATATATTGGGACAAAAATCCCAGAAAGATCCTATTAAGTCCCTCATAAAAAGCATAGCAGGCCAGCCCCATTACTGCCGCCGACAGGAAAGGAATGAAGAAGGTTTTCTTAAACTCCTGTCTGTAATGGAGATATTTTCTGACGCTGATGTTGTTGAGCAGACACATCATGAAGGCATAGAACATGGTCGCAAAGACCAGAGCGTAAAGGTCCAGATCTGTCAAAAGCAGCAGCGGCGTCAGCAGCAGAATGTGAAGCAGCAGGGATATGGCTGCATTTCTCAAAGGAATATTTACTTTGCCGATTCCCTGAAGGACTCCGTTGGTTACAGTGGAAAGGCTGTAAAAAACTACACTGATACAGCCGGCCCGCAGCAGGGCCACTGCCAGATCTATAGTGGCTCTCTGAGGGAACAGGACCTCCATGATGGGATAGGCCAGAACACCCAGGCCGATGGCGCAGGGGATACTGATCAGCATAGTAAACTGGACCACCTGATGAACCTGACTGTTGCATCGGTCATAGTCTTTCAAAGTATAAAAGCTGGACACAGCAGGAATCATGGCTGTGGATGAAGAATTGGCCAGAGCCACGGGTACGTTGATCAAAACCCAGTACTTGCCGGAAAATACACCGTAAAGCTGGGCAGAAAGTGTGTTGTCCACGCGCTTGAAGGCCATAATATCCATAAAGAGGGTCTGATCCATGACCGGATTAATGTTGTAGACAAAGGTACTCAGGATCACCGGGGTTACCATAAAGAAAATAATGTGGAAAATCTGACGGTAGCTGCTCTCCAGGCCGCTTTGGTCCCTCTGAATCCTCCGCAGGAAGAAGGACCGGTTGACGGCATAAATCAGCAGCATGAAAAGAAGACCGATCACCACGCCGGCCCCGATGCCCGCTGCACTTCCCATAGCGCCGAACACCGGAATCCTGACAGGGTCTCCCCCCGCAAAAAGCCGGATAAAAAGAATTGCAGCACCAATACTTACCACCGCATTGGCAATCTGCTCTACAATCTGTGATAAAGAAGTGGGAAGCATGGTCCCGTGCGCCTGGAAATAACCCCTGAGTACGCCCAGAAACCCTGAGAAAAAGATGGTGGGTGCCAGTACCCTGAGTACGGGCACTGCCTTGGCCTGGCTCTCAGGAATCAAAAGGGAAGCGCCAAAAAAGGTGATCAGACTGGCAATGCTCCCCACGACAAAGACATAGATCAGCGCACAGCGAAAGACTTTATGGGCATCCTTGTATTGCCTGAGAGCCAGCTTCCCCGATACCACTTTGGACACAGCCATAGGGATACTGTAGGAAGAAATCAGCAGAATCATGGTATAAATGTTTACCGCAATGCCATAGTAGCCGTTGCCTTCATCACCGATAATACTGGTGACAGGACTGCGGTAAAGTACTCCGATAATTCTTGTTATGATGCCGGCAACCATCAGGATCGTCGCCTGTGCCAGCACATTGGACGACTGCCTTTTCTCTTCACTCATATTTATGTAAACTCCAATTTAGTCGGAATCCGGCCTTATTGGCCGGATTCTTTTTATCTTTTTGCAAAACGATGATTGATTATTCCTGACAATTTCATAATGAAAAATACTACACATGAATCTCTGCTTTCATTCCAAGCAGCTCCCGATTTTCCTCAAGCAAGGGCCTGACATAATTCTGCAGGAACTCTTCAGTCTGCTCCGGAGCTCTTCCCACAAAGTTCTCAGGCTTCATAATTGTCTCAAGCTGATCTCTGGTCATACCAAAGGCCGGGTCTGCGGCGATCCTGTCGAGAAGGTCATTCTCCTTTCCCTCTTCTTTGACCACACGGCCTGCCTCCATGGAATGGACGCGAATCCGCTCATGAAGCTCCTGCCGGTCGCCGCCTGCCTTCACTGCATCCATCATAATGTTTTCTGTCGCCATAAAGGGCAGTTCACGCAGAAGATGACTTTCAATCACTTTGGGGTAGACCACAAGTCCATCCACCACATTCAGGTAGAGATCCAGAATACCATCAATCGCCAAAAATCCTTCCGGCACAGACAGTCTCTTATTGGCGGAATCATCCAGGGTCCTCTCAAACCACTGGGTTGATGCCACAAAAGCAGGATTCATGGTGTTGGACATCACAAAATCAGCCAGAGAAGCAATACGCTCTGAACGCATGGGATTTCTCTTATAAGCCATGGCTGACGAGCCGATCTGATGTTTCTCAAATGGTTCCTCAATCTCCTTGAGATGTTGGAGAAGTCTTATATCATTGGAAAACTTATGGGCTGACTGAGCGATACCGCCAAGGACATTCAGAACCCGGCTGTCAACCTTTCTGGAGTATGTCTGTCCGGAGACGGGATAACAGGCATCAAATCCCATCTTTTTGGCAATCATTCCGTCAATCTTTCGGATAGTCTCATGATCCCCGTTAAAAAGTTCCAGGAAACTTGCCTGGGTTCCGGTGGTTCCTTTGGATCCCAGCAGCTTCATGCTGCCAATCACATGGTCGAGGTCTTCCATATCCAGAAGAAGCTCCTGGAGCCAGAGAGCAGCACGTTTTCCCACAGTGGTCGGCTGTGCAGGCTGAAAATGGGTGAAGGCCAGCGTGGGCAGATCTTTATATTTTTCTGCAAAGTCTGCAAGCTCGGCAATCACATTTAAAAGCTTGCGGCGGACCAGCTTCAGGGCCTCCGTCATAATGATAATATCTGTGTTGTCTCCTACATAACAGGATGTGGCACCCAGGTGGATAATACCTTTTGCATTGGGGCACTGCACACCATAGGCGTAGACATGGGACATGACGTCATGCCGCACTTCCTTCTCTCTTGCTTTAGCCACGTCAAAATTGATTTCATCGGCGTGGGCCTTCAATTCCTCAATCTGCTCCCTGGTTACACTTTCAAGTCCCAGCTCATACTCTGTCTCTGCAAGGGCAATCCAGAGTTTTCTCCAGGTCTTGAACTTTTTATCCGGTGAAAAAATATACTGCATCTCTTTGCTGGCATAGCGCTCGGAAAGAGGGCTCTGATATCGATCATACATTATAGTAAACCTCCTGAAAATGCTGCTGATACTTAAAAGTGTTATCTTGTAATTTTTATATTCTTCTCTTTTATCCGGCTCCCGACGTCAGTAAGACTGAGCCTTTATCCTACTCTTCTCCACCGTGAATCAATTCAGAAGTCAGAGGAAGGATTCCCCTTTTGAGTTTCACTGTCAGGATTCTTCGCACAGATTCCTCAATTCTGGATTCGCTGACAGATCCTTTTTTGACGGCCTCAAGGACTTCGCTGTAGGCTTCATCCATATTGTCCGGCATGAGAATCATATCTATACCGGCTCTGACAGCCATTAAAGCAGCCTGGCCGGAATCGTAAAACTTGGTAATACTCTTCATATTCAGAGCGTCTGTGATGATGATTCCTTCGTACTGCAATTCATCCCTCAGGATATCGGAAACCATCAGTTTTGAGAGAGATGCAGGCACCTCCTGCCCGGTCACCGCCTTGACGGATACGTGGGAAACCATGATGAAATCCGCACCGGCCTCTATACCGGCCTCAAAGGGAATAAACTCCATGTCCCGGAGCCGGTCTATATTGGTCTCTAAATCCACAGAACCTCTGTGGGTATCCTCCTGGGTATCTCCCTGTCCGGGAAAATGCTTGAGGGTGGCACTGACGCCATTGTCCTGAAGGCCTTTGACTTCCTGGCTCACAAACTGGCTGACCAGTTCCGGGTCACTGCCGAAGGACCGGTCACCGATCTCCGTATTCTCTGCATTGGTCGCCAGGTCGGCCACCGGGGCAAAGTCCACATTGAATCCCAGCCTCGACAGATCGGAGGCCAGGGTCGTACCCAGCACATAGGCTTTACTGGGATCTCCGCTCGCACCAATTTCCGCCATGGGCGGAAAGGTGGTCACCTGCATGCCTTCTGTATTTCC
>JBGUIF010000093.1:0-3404 GCA_045112755.1 Anaerobutyricum sp. | reverse complement strand
GGGCGGCTTCCAGAGGGGGAAGATGCCCTTACAAAAAATGGACCTGAGTTACAGCTCCGGTCCGGAACATATGAATTTAGGGAGTGAGAGCAGGATGAACGCGGAAAATTACAGAAAAACCAACTATAACCACCCGTTTATAGAGCAGAGGGCAGATCCGTATATACTTCACGCGCCGGATGGCAGCTTTTATTTTACTGCGTCCGTCCCGGCTTATGACAAAATCGTTCTGCGGCATTCCGCGACCCTGGAAGGCCTGGCCTCGGCTGAAGAGCATACGGTCTGGACAAAGCATGAATCAGGGATTATGAGCATTCATATCTGGGCTCCGGAGCTTCATTTCCTGAACGGCGGCTGGTATATCTATTTCGCGGGCGGAGACAGGGACGACGTCTGGGCGATCCGGCCTTATGTACTCAGATGCGAGGGAAGCGATCCGGTGAAGGATTCCTGGACGGAGATTGGAATGCTGAAGCGGGCGGATGATTTCTGTTTTAATGACTTTTCCCTGGATATGACGGTCTTTGAACACCGCGGACATCTGTATACGATCTGGGCGGAGAAGGTAAACCAGGGGAAGAAGATCTCCAGCCTGTATATCGCCGAGCTGGAAAGCCCGACCGTCATGAAGACGGCGCAGGTTCTGCTCACGACGCCGGATTATGACTGGGAGCGGGTTGATTTCTGGGTAAATGAAGGCCCCGCCGTAGTAAAGACGGAAGACAGGATTTTCGTCACATTTTCCGCCAGCGCGACCGGAGCCTGCTACTGCATGGGAATGCTGAGCATAGACGCGGACGCTGAGATTCTGGATCCCCACGCCTGGAAAAAGGAGCGTATGCCGGTCCTGCAGACAAGTGAGGAACACGGACTGTACGGCCCGGGACACAACACTTTCTTTACAGATGAGAACGGGAAACTGGTTACTTCCTACCACGCGAGACAGTATGATGAGATTATCGGAGATCCTCTTTATGACGTCAACCGGCATACTTATCTGATGGATGTGCCTTTTGAGGGAGGGCGTCCGGTCTTCCGCTACGAGAATAACCGCTGAGAATATCATAGAAGTTCAGATAACGCCTGACGATCAGGTACAGGCGTTTTTTCAGAACTGCTTTAAAGAACTGACGCATAAAGTGCTGCACGGTCATATTCCCCTGTGTCTGGACAGATACGGATTCCAGCTCCGAACACAGCGGGCAGGGACTGTTTCTGAACTTCATGCGGCAGTTTTTTTTGCGCTTAAGATAAGCCAGATCTAACATAAGATAGATATTACTAAATTATAGAGTTGATTTCTTACTAAAGTTGTATTAAGCTAACCTATGGCCTGAGCAATCCTTTTATTGAAAGAAAAGTGATGCAGGTCCGGATTATATGACAGACGGAGGGAGAGCTATGATGCCGATTACGATGGCAAATCCCGGGCAGAGTGTTCTGGTTAAAAAGATATCCGGAAAGGATGAAACCAGAAGGCATCTGAATGAACTGGGACTGGTTGAAGGAGACATGATTACGGTTGTACAGAACAACAAGGGGAATGTGATTCTTCAGGTAAAAGACGGGAGAATCGCGCTGGACCAGAAACTTGCCATGCGAATTCAGTTCTATAGGTAATTGCGAAACTCGCTCCGTGAGTTAGCAATCCTGAACAAAACAAGGTCGAAATTCGGCTATGCCGGATTTCATTGATCAAAACGGGTGGGTAACCACGCTGAACCTTGAAAATTGACGTACTTTAATAAGCTCTTACAGTATTCAGTCCCAGCAGCCTATGCAATGAGACGCTTAAGTGAGCGGAAGTATTCAGGTTTGTGGATCCTCTTCGCCACGACTACCGTTATCAGCTGGGTTATACCGGCAAGCAGAAGGTCGGCATGAAGGGTCTTTGCATTCTGTGTCTTGCGGTCTCCAAGGCAGAAACTGTCTTTGATGTGATTGATGGAGCGCTCGACAGATGTGCGGATCTTATAGGTTTCCTCCCATTCCTCTGTCCCGCGGACTACTCCCGGACAGCGGCGGAGATCTTTCTCTGGGTACAAATAGACCATTCGTCCACATGTAGAATCCGTGCAGGGATCCTCACAGTGGCAGACACGGTGTGATCTTCCGTCTGCTCCGGTTTCCCATTTCATTTTTGGGCAGACAAACTTGAATGTTTTCAGTCCACAACGAAGATGGGATGTATTTCCTTCCGGTTTCATGGGAAGAGTCGGATCATGCGGGCAGCAGGGAATGCCGCTTTCATTGATCGTATAATCCGGATTGGTCAGCTTCAGGGCCGATCGCAAAGGTATATAGGCTTTTTCAAAAATCCTGGGAGTTCCATCCGAATTAGTACCAAACGTATCACCGGAAAGCAGTGCTTTATAAATCTCTATACTGTCAAATGCAGCATCACCAAGGAAGGTTTTTGGATTGATCAAAGGATGCTTCCGTAAGAAATCTTTCAGTAAAGGAAGCAGAAGTCTCGCATCACCGACAGATTTATCTTCATCCGGAGCATCGGTTTTCTTGTATCGCTCAATTTCAGGATGGGAAACAAAGTAGTCTTTGTCATAGAATTCGATGGCACGGATAATGCCCAGCCCATTGGTGAGGATACCAGACTTGTAAGCATAGCAAAAGTGACCGTTAAGATACTGCTGTTTGATTTCAGGATCAGCAGAAGCATGTGTAGGCATAGAGCCGTAAGCTGCTTTATAAGGATCATAGGACTTATCAAACCCCATGGTTTTAGCCCAGGCTTTCAGCTGACGGATCTTCTGGTTGGCATACTTCGGATTATTCTCTGTAACATAGGCTTCCAGACCGGTCGTATCAAACACAGCCATGGATGCTTTTTCAGCATCGATCTCCTGCAGGATCGGTTCGGTAATATCGACAAGAGAATCAAAAAACATCTGCAGATCATCGATAAACTCCTGCTTGAAGCGAGTGATCTTTGATGCATCCGGAACCTTGGTAAAACCGCAGAATTCCCGCAGATCCCTGGAGTATTCAAGGAAAGTCAGGAGAAGAGAGTCTGTTGGGATAGAGAAAATCCGTTGAATAATGAGAGCCCAAAGCAAAGACGTCAATGAGTATTCACGGGGGCGACCTGTTGAAGCGTAGAAATGGTTTCTGAAGGAAACCGAGATTAAATCACTGAGATCTATGGAAGATTCGAGCAGTTTCAGGAATTCAGGTTTATCGGTTTCAAAAATTTCCTGAGTTTCTGTAAAAACATCGGCCAAAGTCATCTGATGATATGGTATCATAGGTGTGACAACTCCTTTCTCTGGAGCATGGTTGATTGTTTTTGGCAACTCAATTTTACCATGAATCAGTGAGGAGTTGTTTTATTTTGTCACAAAAAGAATGCCGCAATTACGCGGCTTCTGGCGTTTCGCAAACGCCTA
>JBGUIF010000092.1:0-26373 GCA_045112755.1 Anaerobutyricum sp. | reverse complement strand
AATCAGAAATATGATTTGATTGGCCGGCATGGTTTGTGCCAGGCAGAATATGATGATAGAAAGCAGTATAATGGGGATGCCTGGAGGTGCAATATGGAAAAATTAAAAATTCTCGTCGTGGATGATGAGAGCAGAATGAGAAAACTGGTAAAGGATTTTTTGAAAAAGAAAGACTTTGATGTAATAGAGGCAGCGGACGGTGAGGAGGCTCTGGATATTTTTTATAAGGATAAAAATATCAGCCTGATTATCTGTGATGTCATGATGCCCAGGATGGACGGCTTTGAAGTTGTCAAGGAGATCAGACAGTACTCTAAGGTGCCCATTATCATGCTCACCGCCAAGGGGGAGGAGAGTGACGAGCTGGCTGGTTTTGACCTGGGCGTGGATGAATACATATCCAAGCCTTTCAGCCCGAAGATTCTGGTTGCCAGGGTGGAGGCCATCCTGCGCAGGAGCAATTCCCTCGCCTCGGGAGAAGTTCTTAAGGCAGGAGGAATTGAGCTGGATATCGAGGCCCATGAGGTCCGTATCGACGGAAAGGTAGTGCCGCTGAGTTTCAAGGAGTTTGAACTGCTGAATTACTTTGTGGTCAATCAAGGTGTGGCTCTCTCCAGGGAGAAGATCCTCAACAACGTATGGAATTATGACTATTTTGGCGATGCCAGAACCATTGACACCCATGTCAAAAAGCTGCGGAGCAAGCTGGGTGACAAGGGAGAGTATATTAAGACAATCTGGGGTATGGGATATAAATTTGAAGTAAGTCAGGACTGATGAGATGAAAAGATCGATTTTGTGGAAGATGGTCCTGATCCTGGCCGCCATCGTGTCGTCGATCCTCTGTCTGGTTGTCTTCCTCAACTATCAGCTGGGTGAGGAGTATTATATTTCCTGTGAGGAAAAGAACATGACTCAGATGCTCAGGGAGATCAATCAGGTCCTGGAAAAACATTCACTGGAGGATTTTCAGATTGACTCCACAGACGCAAGACTGGAGCTGGAATCCCTGGTGGGCAAGACCAATATGACTGTCTGTGTGGCCTACAATTCCTACAGGGACATCTACACCAACGGAAGCGGCAGGTCCAATGTGCTGAGGATCATGTACCGGCAGTTTGAGTACATGTGGAAATATGAGAATGATATGAGAATGCTCGGAGATGATGGCCTTGAGAAGAATCCTGTCATCAATGAGTACAAGGCTGTTATCGGGAAAATGGGCGGCAAGCCTGAAGAGATTCGGGAAATCATTGAAAAAAAAGGGTATTGTGTCTGTGAGATGACCTCAAACAATGGTACTCAGAAAGGACTTTATCTTTTTTCCACTTACAAAGGGAGTTCTGATCACAATCTGCAGATCGGGATTCAGATTTCCCTGGACGGCATTAAGGAATTTGCCAAAATCAGCAACAGACTGATTATGCACATCGGTCTGGTGGGCCTCCTGGCAGGCATTATCGTCATCATTATTTTTGCCTCTTCCTTCACCAGACCCATCAAGGATATGGCAAGGGTCGCCAACCGCATGGCGGCTCTGGATTTCGACGCCAAAGTGTCGGTGGACCGGTCTGATGAGCTGGGAGTACTGGGCAATAGCATGAATGAACTTTCTGAGAAGCTGGAGACCACCATCAGTGAGTTGAAGGCTGCCAATGCCGAGCTCCAGAAGGATATCCAGAAAAAGGAAGAGATCGATGAGATGAGGAAAGATTTCCTCTCCCATGTAAGCCACGAACTGAAGACCCCCATCGCCCTGATTCAGGGCTACGCGGAGGGCCTGATGGATAATATCAATGAGGACCAGGAGAGTCGGGACTTCTACTGTGAAGTGATCATGGATGAGGCCAAAAAGATGAATGTCATGGTCAAGAAGCTCCTGAATCTGAACCAGATCGAGTTTGGCAATAACCAGGTGGAGATTCAGCGCTTTGACATCTGCCAGCTCATTTCCAACAAGATTAATTCGTCCTCCATTCTATTTGCCAAAAAGAATGCGGAGGTGATTTTCCGGGAGACTGCACCGGTCTATGTATGGGCTGACGAGCTGATGATTGAGGAAGTGTTCAGTAATTACCTGTCCAATGCCATCAACCATGTCTATCCAAACGGTGTGATCAAGGTTTGGTTTGAGAATCTGGATTCCACCCTCAGAGTCCACGTCTACAATGATGGGGACCGGATTCCTGAGGAGGATCTGGACAAGCTCTGGATCAAGTTTTATAAAGTGGATAAGGCCAGAACGAGAGAGTACGGAGGCAATGGAATCGGACTCTCCATCGTAGCTGCCACCATGGAGGCTCATGGCAAAGCTTATGGCGTGGAGAACAAAGAGAAGGGCGTGGATTTCTATTTTGACATGGATCAGAAATCAGTCTGAGTACGCCTTTTTGAGCCGGTGGTCTGAATAAAGTTTACTGTGGGAATAAACTTACCGTGTGATAAAAAAGGAGACAGTCTGCTGAGAATCCTATGATTCAGAAGCGTCCTGTCTCCGTTTTTGATATTTCCATTATTACATTTAATGCGAGCCGAAGGACTTATTCGAAGAGCGGAAAACATCCGGTCTCTTCTTCGTTAAAAACGTAATATACAGCGTTATCTTCCGGCTTAACATATAAATCCATGGACTTCAGGTCTTTTACCTTACGATTCTGTCCGCCCTCGTCTACCCAAATCTTCTTAGCATTCGCGATGACAGTTTTGCTGTCAATCTGATTGGAACCGAACTCCACGTTAAATGTTGATTTCATGTGACATAACTCCTTTCCAGGTCTTTGGTAACGTAATGAAGAATATTAATTTGCGTTTATTATCATATAATAAATTGCCTAAAAAATCAACAAATAATAGAAAAATAACCATAATTGACATTGGGGCAGACGTGGATTATGATTATTTGTAAAGAAGGACTTGCCAGGACACTTCTATAAATAAAGGAGAAAAATGATGATAGCAATTATAGATTATGACGCAGGTAATTTGAAAAGTGTGGAAAAGGCATTCCAGGCTTTGGGAGAGGAGATCAAGGTGACCCGGGACAGGGAAGAGATCCTTGGGGCTGACGGGATTGTGCTTCCAGGTGTTGGATCCTTTGGCGATGCCATGAACAAATTGTATGAATATTGTCTGGTCTCTGTCATTCAGGAGGCGGCAGCCAGGGACATTCCCCTTCTCGGCATCTGTCTTGGCCTTCAGCTTTTTTTTGATGCCAGCGAGGAATCACCGGGCATCCAGGGACTGGGCCTTCTTCCCGGTCAGGTAAAACGTATTCCCGGTAAGACCGTTGAAGGGGAGATGTTAAAGATACCCCACATGGGCTGGAATTCTCTCAGGATTAATCCCCGGTCCCGACTCTTCAAGGGAATCGGGCAGGATGTCTATGTCTACTTTGTTCACTCCTACTATCTGGAGGCCGAGGACGAGGAGGATGTGGCTGCGTCCACAGACTACGGAGTTCACATTCACGCTGCTGTGGAACATGGTAAACTCTTTGCCTGTCAGTTCCATCCCGAGAAAAGCAGCAGTGTGGGTCTGAAGATCCTGCAGAATTTTATTGACATTGTACATGCCGACAAAGACTGATAAGGAGCCGAAAATGTTTACAAAAAGAATCATTCCCTGTCTGGATGTGACAGGGGGAAGAGTCGTCAAGGGTGTGAATTTTGTAAATCTGGTTGACGCCGGTGATCCCGTAGAAATTGCCGCTGCCTATGACCAGGCCGGGGCCGATGAGCTGGTTTTTCTGGATATCACTGCATCCTCCGATGAAAGAAATACCGTGGTGGATATGGTTCGCAGGGTGGCAGAAAAGGTCTTCATTCCCTTTACCGTGGGCGGTGGAATCCGTACGGTGGAGGACTTCAGGGCTCTGCTTCGTGAGGGGGCAGACAAGATTTCTGTCAATTCGGCGGCCATCATGAGGCCGGAGCTGATCAGTGAGGCGGCGGATAAGTTTGGCAGCCAATGCGTTGTTGTGGCCATCGATGCCAGAAGGAGAGAAGACGGCGGCTGGAATATCTTTAAGAACGGCGGGAGAGTGGACATGAAGATTGATGTCGTCGAGTGGGCCATGAAGGCAGAGAAATTGGGGGCCGGAGAGATTCTCCTCACCAGTATGGATTGTGACGGTACCAAGGCCGGATATGATCTGGAGCTCACATCTATTATTTCTGAAAATGTATCCATTCCTGTCATCGCCTCAGGGGGAGCAGGAACCAGGGAACACTTCTATGATGCCTTTACCCGGGGAAAGGCCGACGCTGCCTTAGCAGCATCTCTTTTCCACTTTAAGGAACTGGAGATTCTCGATCTCAAGCATTATCTGAAAGACCGGGGCCTGCCGATGAGACTCTAACCCACTTTCTGTCACACAATCACGAGGCACTCCCCTTCGTAGTGCATATTAAAAAGGAAGCGTCGAAACGCTTCCTTTTTTTGATAAATACAGAGCTGCCGTACCAAAGCGGGATTATGTCTTGAGAAAAAAGAGAACTACCGCACTAAAACGGAATAATGACTAGAGAAAAAGGCAGGAAGCCTTATGTTCAGCGTGTTTGTCATTTGGTGGTGTCTGTCCGATCTGGGACGGACTAATCTTAAGTCCGTCATCAGACGGACAGATGCCAACAACTGACACAACACAGGACATAAGGGCTTCCTGCCTTTTAAATCAATGCAGCTTCCGCTTTAATGCGGCTGCCTTGTTATGAACTGTAAACTTTAGTAAATTTTATAAGCATCCTTCACGATGTTGGGGTCTGTAGGATCATAATTCTTCTTTGTCTTTCCAGTGGTGTCCTTCAGAGTGATCTTGCCGAAGGGCCCTGGATTGGTCTTGGATCTGTAGACCTTCACCTTGATGGCATTTTTGTTCTTTAAAGCGATCTGATAGATCATCTTGGCATTGACAGCCTGAACACGGATACAATGGGTGGTGATATTGTGACCGAAGAGGTTGTAATACTTCTTGACCAGTCTCCGGTTATTGGTGGAGTAGTACATGTTGGAATGAATCAGAATATTCGTATTTCCAACCTTGACCGCATACTGGTAGTAGTGGTATGGGTTGCTTCTCCTGTAAATAAACCATCTGTGATGATGTCCCTTGTTGAGGGTGTAGGTTCCTGTCGGCGTTCCGTTGTAATGACGGGATGTCGCACAGACAAAGGATTTCAGCGGAATGGAGTAATAGCCGGTCTTTGAATCTTTCATGTAGATGGTGAAGGTGTGGGAAGAGAGATTGATCTCAAATTTCAGCTTCTGCTTCAGCAGAGCGTTGTATACCTTCTTGGAAATACCGAAACGATTTGTCACCACGGTACCGTCATCATCGAAAAGATAATTGAATTTCTGGCTTTGGCAGTTATAGCCTTTGAGGGCATAATAACCGCTGTGGAGCGCTTTGCCCCTGCGGATATAGTAGAGTTTCTTGCCCAGTTTGAGCCAGCCTGTGTAGCCGGACTGTTTTTGCTTATTCCTGTAGAAAACCAGGTCCACCACCTGCGGCTCATTCGTTTTCACCTTGGCAGGGGTCTTCTTCGCTGCTGAAATACTGGCATCACCCAGGCTCATCTGGCCTGCTTTACTGTTTTTCTTCCCCTTGGACTGAGACTGTTTTTTCGCCTTGCCATTACGATACTTGACTCCCTTGTAGGTACCGGTGAAAAGTCTGGTGGAGGAGGAAATCCTGACAACGCCTTTTTTCACTTTGGTCTTCGGATTCTTCACATTCAGCATGTAGGTTTTGCTGGAGACGATCTTACCTTTTCGATTGACCTTCTTCAGAGTCTTTACCACTTTGTTTTTGTCGTAATTGCTGATCCTGCCAAGGTAGAGATAGTAGATTCCCTTGTGGACTAGTGTTTTGCCATCGCTGCTCTTTATATTCTGCGGCAGCTGATAGAAACCGGTGGCTTTTTTGCTCTTTCCGATCTGGAGGAAGATGCTGTCGTCTTTCGTTGTGACGGTGATTTTGCTGTTCTTGGATGCAGCTTCCACGGTGGAGGAATTACCAACGCCGGCCGGAAGCATGGGGCAGGCTGCTGTGAGAATCATGCAGGCTGCCAGTGCGAATGCAATCATTCTAAGCTTTTTTTTCATGTCTTTTCTCCTTTTTAATTTTTTTGAAAAATGCTTGAATCTCTTGTACTCTTGCAGCGGTTGTTTAAAGTGACTAACTACTATCGTATCATTTTGTCCGATGGGAGTCTATGCTGTTCCTGAAAGTTGGAACCAAAAATCAAAGATCCTGTTCAGCTGTCTGCTTCATGCGTTTTGCCGCGGTGGAGAGCATCAGCTTGATCCGGTTGATCTGGTTGACTTCACTGGCTCCGGGATCGTAATCGATGGCGACGATGTTGGACTCCGGATATTTTCTCCTGAGCTCTTTGATGACGCCCTTTCCCACCACATGGTTGGGCAGACAGGCAAAGGGCTGGGTACACACGATATTCGGTGCGCCTCCCTTGATCAGTTCCACCATCTCACCGGTCAGGAACCAGCCTTCACCGGTCTGGTTGCCCAAGGAGACAATGGGCTTGGCGTACTCTGCCAGCTGGGCGATCCTCGGCGGCGGGTCAAAGCGGCTGCTCTTCTCTAATTCCTTGCGCAGAAAGCCTCGGTAGAGTTCCAGGAACTGGATGGCCATGTTCAGGAGCCTTGCGTTTCTTCGGGATTTACCCAGGAATTCCGCCTTGAAATTGCTATTGTAGAAGGAGTAGAACATAAAGTCCAGAAGGTCAGGCATCACTGCCTCGGCCCCCTCCCTCTCCAGAAGGTCCACCAGATGGTTGTTGGCGTCGGGGAGGAACTTGACAAGGATTTCTCCCACGATACCAACTCTTGGCTTTCTGACATCCTTGATGGGCAGACGGTCAAAATCGCGGATAATGCCCCGCACGTTTTTCCGGAACTGGCCGTAATGTGCTTTCTCCAGAGACTTGATGCAGCGTCTCTCCCATACCTTATGAAGGTGATTGGCAGATCCCTTCACCTTCTCATAGGGCCTTACCCGATAGAGGACCCTCATAAAGAGATCACCGTAGATGACTCCCTGCAGAGCCCGGATGATCAGACCCGGCGTAAATTTGAAACCGGAGTTTTTTTCTAAGCCCTGCACACTGAGGGAGATGACCGGGATATGGCCGAAACCGTTTTTCTCCAGGGCCCGTCGGATGAAGCCGATATAATTGGTGGCCCTGCAGCCGCCTCCGGTCTGGCTGATGATCACTGCCGTCTTATTCAGATCATATTTGCCGGATGTGAGGGCCTTCATAATCTGGCCCACCACGATCAGCGAGGGGTAGCAGGCGTCATTATTCACATATTTTAAGCCGGTGTTCACCGCTTCCTTTCCCATCTGGGGCAGGAATTCCACCCGGTAGCCTGCATGGGAAAATGCCGGCTCCAGCAGGTCGAAATGAATGGGGGACATCTGGGGAATCAGGATTGTGTAATCCTTCTTCATCTCCTTGGTGAATTCCACCTTCTCGATGCTGGCCGGTACCGGTGCCGGCTCGATTTTGTGGCGGTTTCGGATCTTGACGGCGGCAATCAGTGATCGGATCCGGATCCTTGCCGCTCCAAGATTGTTGACTTCGTCAATCTTGAGGACGGTATAAAGACGGCCGGAATTGGTCATGATATCGTTGACCTGGTCCGTGGTCACCGCATCCAGACCGCAGCCGAAGGAATTAAGCTGAATCACTTCCAGCTGCCTGTTTTTCTTGGCATAGTTGGCTGCCCCGTAGAGCCTGGAATGGTACATCCACTGATCGGAGACGATCAGGGGTCTTTCCACATTACCCAGGTGGCAGATGGAGTCCTCACTGAGGACGGCGATGCCGAAGGAATTGATCAACTCAGGTATACCGTGGTTGATCTCCGGATCCACATGGTAGGGACGTCCGCACAGAACGATACCCATCTTGCCGGTCTCGGCCAGGTAGGCCAGGGTCTCCTCACCCTTGGACTGGATGTCTTTGCGCATCAGTGCTGCCTCTGCGTAGGCCGCGTCCACAGCCTCACTGATCTCTTCCTCAGTCACATCAAAATGGATGGACAGTTCATCAAAGAGACGGCTTTTCAGTACTTCAGCATTGTCCAGGGCCAGGAAGGGGTTGAGGAAGAGTACAGAGGGATCCCGCAGCTCTTCCATATTATTCTTGATATTCTCCGCGTAGGAGGTGACAATCGGGCAGTTGTAATGATTGGGCGCGTCCGGCGACAGATTTTCCTCATAGGGAATGCAGGGGTAAAAGATGGTATTGATCCCCTTCTTTAAAAGCCACATCACATGGCCGTGGGCAATCTTGGCCGGGTAGCACTCGGATTCACTGGGGATGGACTCGATGCCCAGCTCGTAGATCTTCCGGGAAGACTTTGGTGAGAGCCGGACCTGGAACTTCAGCCTGGTGAAAAAGGTGAACCAGAAGGGGTAGTTCTCATAGAGATTCAGTACCCTTGGGATGCCGATGGTGCCCCGGACGGCCTCCTCCTTCTTCAGCGGTCTGTAGTCGAAGAGCCTGTGATATTTATAATCGTAGAGATTGGGCACACGCTCCCTGTTCTTTTCCAGTCCGAGGCCCCGCTCACAGCGGTTGCCGGAGATGAACTTCCTTCCCCCGCCGAAATCATTGATGGTGAGGATGCAATGATTGTTGCATTGCTGGCACCGGCTCATGGAATTATGGTATTCCAGACCTGCGATGGCATCCAGACTCAGCATCCTGGTTTCGCCGGTCTCCTCCTCCCTTTCTCTGGCGATCAGGGCAGCACCGAAGGCTCCCATGATTCCGGCGATATCCGGGCGGACTGCCCTGCAGCCGGAGATCCGCTCAAAGCTTCGGAGCACAGCGTCGTTGTAGAAGGTTCCTCCCTGAACCACAATCTTTTTGCCCAGCTGGGAAGGGTCAGTCAGTTTGATGACCTTCAGCAGGGCATTTTTTATGACAGAGTAGGCAAGACCCGCAGAGATGTCTCCTACACTGGCCCCTTCCTTCTGGGCCTGCTTTACCTTGGAATTCATAAATACGGTACAGCGGGATCCCAGGTCGATGGGAGAGGGCGCGAACAGAGCCACTTTGGCAAAATCTGCCACCTTGTAATTGAGAGATTTGGCGAAGGTTTCGATAAAAGAACCGCAGCCGGAAGAACAGGCCTCGTTGAGGAGGACATTGTCCACGGCATGGTTGCGGATCTTGATGCATTTCATATCCTGGCCGCCGATATCGAGGATGCAGTCCACATCCGGCTCAAAGAAAGCAGCGGCATAATAGTGGGCCATGGTTTCCACTTCACCGTGGTCCAGGTTAAAGGCTGCCTTGATCAGAGCCTCACCGTAGCCTGTGGAGCAGGAGCCCGCGATTTTAGCTGTGGCAGGCAGCAACCGGCGGATTTCCTCGATGGCCCGGATACTGGTCCTGAGAGGACTTCCATTGTTATTGTCATAGAAATGGTAAAGCAGCTGGCCATCTTCACCCACCAGAGCCAATTTGGTGGTGGTGGAGCCGGCATCGATACCCAGGTAACATTTTCCCGAGTAGGAGGCCAGGTCCCCCTTCTTTACGGTGAACTGATTGTGTTCTCTGGAAAATGCTTCATATTCTTCTTTATTTTTAAAGAGGGGTTCAAGTCGCTCCACCTCTACCTGAAGTTTCATGTCCGACTCAAAAGCCTGGAGCAGATCGTCAAGGGCCATGACACATTTGTCACTGGCGTTGAGTGCCGCTCCCTTGGCGGCAAACAGGTGCGAGTAGGACGGATCGATGATATGGTCTTCGTCCAGATTCAGGGTTCTGATGAAAGCTTCTTTCAATTCCGGAAGAAAATGGAGCGGCCCTCCGAGAAAGGCCACATGACCGCGGATTGGTTTACCACAGGCCAGACCGCTGATGGTCTGGTTGACCACGGCCTGGAAAATAGATGCAGCCAGATTCTCCTTGGTAGCACCCTCGTTGATGAGGGGCTGAATATCTGATTTGGCAAAAACACCGCAGCGGGCAGCGATGGGATAGATGGTGTCATAATCCCGGGCGTACTCGTTGAGACCCGAGGCGTCAGTCTGCAGAAGGCTGGCCATCTGGTCAATAAAAGAACCGGTTCCACCGGCGCAAACGCCATTCATACGCTGTTCGATACCGTTGCTGAAGTAGATAATCTTGGCGTCTTCCCCGCCCAGTTCTATAGCCACGTCAGTGCGGGCGTCATAGTCCTGCAGGGCGTCTGCCACGCAGACAACCTCCTGACAGAAGGGAATGCCAAGGTACTCTGAGATGGCCATTCCTCCTGATCCGGTTACTGTAGGGCATACCGATATGTTGCCAAGCTTCTTCCTGGCCCCGGCAAGGAGTCCCCGAAGCGTTTCCTTGATATTGGCAAAATGCCTCTTGTAGTCGGAAAATAAGATATGGTGGTCCTCGTCGAGGAAGGCAACCTTCACTGTGGTAGAACCGATATCAATTCCCAATAAATGCATTGTTTATGTACATCTCCTTTTTGTAATTCACAGGACAGGGCTGCCGTCAGAGCAGGATCCATTGTCCTTATAAGACATTTTTGACAGAATGTCTGATTATAAAAAATGTTCGAATCCAAACTATTATAAACGAGTCGCGAAAAAAAAACAACAGGAAACAAAAAAAGAATGGATGGCCATTATAAAAAGGAGAGAATGACTCCTGCAAAAAGACCTGTAAAAGAGACGCTGGGATTTGACAAAGCCCATATGGTTTTTATATAATGAAACATAATGATAAGACAAAGGAGCGACTATGAACTGGCTGAACAAACTGGAACAACGTTTTGGCAGATATGCGATTCGTAATCTGCCATTATATATTGTCATTTTATATGGGATTGGCGCTGTGCTGAATATCATGTCGGGAGGAGCCTTCTATTTTCAGTATCTGAGTTTCAACCCCTATCTGGTTCTCCATGGGGAAGTCTGGAGGTTTTTCACGATCCTCATGGCCACCAGCGAGACAAATATTATCTTCCTTATATTTATGATGCTGTTTTACTACAGCCTGGGTGAGTCCCTGGTTCACGTCTGGGGAGCTTTCCGTTTTAATATGTATGTTCTCATCGGTATCATCGGCACCATAGCGGCCTCTTTTATCGTCTACTTTATCACAGGATCGCCGATGATTTTTACCGATACCTATTATCTGAACCTGTCCATATTCCTGGCTTATGCGGCCATTTTCCCGGAAATGAGGGTCTATCTTTATGCCATCATTCCGGTCAAGGTGAAATGGCTGGCCCTGATTGACCTGGCCCTTCTGGCTTATGAGTTTATTGTGGGCGGTCTGGGAAGCAGGATTTCGATTATTGTCAGCCTGCTGAATTTCCTCCTCTTTTATCTGTCCTCGAGAGACTATAAGAAGATCTCACCGGCCCAGATTAAGAGGCGGAATAAATATAAGAAGGCAGCCAGAGAGGCAGAGCAGACCGGAAACAGGCCCTTCAGACACCGATGTGCAGTCTGCGGCCGCACAGAACTGGATGACCCTGAACTGGAGTTCCGTTACTGTTCAAAATGTAATGGAGACTATGAGTATTGCAACGACCATCTTTTTACCCACACCCATGTGAAGTGACCGGCTTTTACAGGAAACTTCCGGGAACTGGACGACAGATGCGAAAGGAAGAACGATGATCATTTCAGAACGACTGCTTCTGGGGCCTTCCGTGGAGAAGAGAGCCGGAGAACTGACAGAGATGATCCGGAGGGATCAGGTAAAGAAGAAAGGCCTTTGGTACGCGGTGACCACCGGCAGCAGAGAGAGGAATCTTTTGTTTATTCTCTCCAACTATGAACTGCAGAACCGCTATTATTGGACAGAGGACAGGAGGGTTCTGGCTCTGGCCGGTTCTTGGCCGGAGGCCTGCAGGCTTGTCTCATCACTGGTGGATGAGGCTCAGGCAGCCATCAGACCGGACCCCGCGGCAGGCGGGCCTGTGACAGGCAGGGAGTTCCGGGATTATTTTGGTCAGCGCTGACCAGGATGGATCTCCCTGATGAAGGATATCTATCCCAAGATTAATGATAATGGCCACAGGAGAATGACATGGTGCACATTTTATTGCTAATATTAAAAATAATAGGATGCCTGCTCCTCCTGATTCTGTTTCTGCTGCTTCTGCTTATGCTGATTGTCCTGCTGGTGCCGGTCCGATACCGGTTCGCAGGAGAGAAGCTGGAGGGAAAGCCGCCGGAGGGACAGGTGGAGGTAGGATGGCTCTTTAAGCTGATCAGTTTTACAGGTTCCTGCGGGGACCAGGGACTGCGTTATCAGCTTCGGGCTGCCTGGATCAACCTCATGGACAGCGATGAGGAGGATGACGGAAAGGGTTCTGATCAGGACCTGGATTTTCCTGATGATTTTTTAGAGGAGGAGACGGAAGCCTCTGACAAAGAGTCTGCAGAGGAAGTCCCGGCGCCGACAGAAGAACCGGAGAAGATCAAACCGGCAGAAGAGCCCATAGAGGAAGTCCCGGCGCCGACAGAAGAATCGGAGAAGCTTAATCCGGCAGAAGAGCCCATAGGGGAAGCACCCGCAGAGAGACCGCCGGCAGCTGAGACTGCCGGGAAGGTCAGGAAAGAGGAAAAGACTCCTCGGGAGCCCCTTTTAGACCGCTTGTCCGGTAAGCTGGATCAGATCCAGGAATGGCTGGAAGTCAGGATGGATGCACTGGATCAAAAGAAAAAACAGGCGGATGGACTTTTAGAGACTTTTCCTCCTGAGATATATTATCCGATTGCCATGGATACCCTTTACAAGGTAATCCGGCATATCTTCCCCCGAAGCATAGACGGCTGGCTTCACTTTGGCTTTGAGGATGCCTATACCACCGGTCGGGTCTGTTCATGGACCGCATGCTTTTACCCAATCTATGCCGGCAGTCTGGAGTTGACCCCGGATTTTAGTCAGAAGATCCTGGAAGGGCAATTACAGGGAAAAGGAAGAATCCGACTGGGTTTTTTTGTCCGGATTTTCATCGGTCTTCTCCTGAAAAAAGAAGTCCGGTTTGTCATCTGCTACCTATTAAAATTAAGGAAACGACAGCGGCAGTCTTTAAAAAGACCAAAGACAGCCTAGACCGTATCAATAAATCCGCCACTTAAGGAGGGAAATAATGGATAAACAAAGTTTCGAGAGCACAGTGAAAACTATATTTGAAGGCATGGAGAAAGTGGTTTCCACCAGGACAGTTGTCGGTGACCCTCAGTTTATTGGGGATACCACCATCGTTCCTCTGGTGGATGTATCCTTCGGTATGGGGGCCGGCTTTTCCAACAAGGAAAAGAAAAACGGCACCGCCGGCGGTATGAACGGAAAGATTTCTCCCAGTGCTGTTCTTCTGATCAAAGATGGGACCACCAGACTGGTCAATGTCCGAGATCAGGATGTGATCAGCAAGGCAGTGGACCTGGTGCCGGACGTGGTCAATCGAGTCTCTTCCTTTATAAAGGACAGGGGTCATGAAGACCCGGTAGTGAAGGAAGCTGTGGATACGGCTGTCAATAAGGCAGTCAAGGCTGAGCCGGAGAATTTTGAGGACAAACTGTAACGTTTAAAATATTTAAACTTTTTCTTGCTTTTTTGTTTCATTTCTGATAAGATAGAGCCGTTGTAAGTCTTTCAGACTTAAGTATATTCGCGAGGAGGTGCTATCATGGCAAGATGCGCTATTTGTGACAAAGGTGCTCATTTCGGAATCAAAGTGAGCCATTCACATAGACGATCAAACAAGATGTGGAAATCCAACATTAAGTCTGTAAGAGTGAAAGTGAACGGAGCTTCCAAGAGAATGTATGTTTGTACTTCTTGTTTAAGATCTGGAAAAGTAGAGCGTGCATAATTTTCAAGATGTGTTTTAGGAGGGAATCGCTGATTCCCTCTTTTTATTTCCTGTGAAAAATAAAAAAGACCCTCCGGGGGATACACTTTCTCTTGTTTTTACCATTCCATTTTGGAGAAAAACAAGGTATACTACTAAGAGTAATGACAGCGTAAAAGTAGTTGCGAATTTTGTATATACATGGAGGAATTGATATATGAAAGGAAAAGTTCAGACGGAATACGGCCAGATCATGATCGATGAGGAAGTTATCGCCAAGTATGCCGGCATGAATGCTGTAGAGTGCTTTGGTATCGTGGGTATGGCTTCTGTGAATATGAAGGATGGGCTGGTCCGCCTTTTAAAACGAGATAATATCACCAAGGGTGTGACAGTCAGACTCAACGATAATAAGATCAGTATAGATTTTCATATTATCGTAGTCTACGGCGTTTCCATCGCCACAGTGACAGAGAATCTGATAGAAAATGTGAAATATAAAGTTGAGTCTCTCACAGATATGGAAGTAGAACACATCAATATATATGTGGAGGGTGTGCGCATTGTCGACTGACCCTGAGCGGACGGTGACCGAGAGTGAACTATAAGGAGGAGAAATTGTGAATATACAATCGATCGATGCAAAGACCTTTCAGAAAATGTTTCTGGGAGGTGCTGCCCGCATCAATTCTCAGAAAGAATACATTAACGAACTGAATGTTTTTCCGGTTCCCGACGGTGACACGGGAAGTAATATGTCCATGACCATCTCAGCGGCAGCCAGGGATGTGGCCGCCATCGAAGATCCGGACATCAAGTCCCTGTGTAAGGCCATCAGCAACGGGTCTCTCAGGGGAGCCAGGGGTAATTCGGGTGTGATTCTCTCCCAGCTTTTCCGGGGATTTACCAAATCTGTGTCCAAATATAAGACCCTTGGTAAAGAAGAGATTGCAGCCGGGTTCGGCAAGGCGGTGGAGACAGCCTACAAGGCAGTCATGAAGCCAAAGGAAGGAACTATCCTCACTGTCGCCAGAGGGATGGCAGAGAAGGCAGAGGAGCTTCTGGCCGATCAGGACCTGGAACTCTTTCCATATCTGGAAGCAGTCGTCCATCACGGTTATGAAGTTCTGAAGCAGACACCGGAACTTCTGCCTGTTCTCAAGGAAGCAGGGGTGGTGGATTCAGGAGGACAGGGCCTCATGGAGGTTCTCCAGGGCTGCCTGGATGCCCTGACCGGCAAGGCGGCTTCCTTCGACCTGCCGGATACTGATCACAGCCCGGCACCGGTTTCTGCACCGGTACAGGCGGAAACCCTGTCCACCGCCGACATCAAATTCGGTTATTGTACAGAATTTATCATTATGCTCAATAAGCCCATGACGGAGGAGGATGAAGAAGAATTCAAGAAATACCTCCTCTCCATCGGTGATTCTTTAGTGTGTGTAGCAGACGAGGAGATCTGCAAGATCCACGTGCATACCAACCATCCGGGACAGGCTTTCGAGAAAGGCCTGACCTACGGAGCTCTTTCCAATATGAAGGTAGACAACATGCGGATTGAGCACAATGAGAAACTGATCAAGGACGCTGTCAAGAAGGCCAGAGAACAGAGGGCTGAGGAGGCGGCGGTCGAGGAAGCCAGGAGACTTCAGAGGGAAGCTGACGGCGTGCAGGAAGAGATCACAGAAAAAGAATTTGGCTTTGTGGCAGTTTCTGTGGGTGAGGGATTTTCTGAGATTTTCAGAAGTCTGGGCGTCGATGGCATCATCGAGGGCGGCCAGACCATGAATCCCAGTACAGAGGATATTCTGAACGCCATTGATCAGATTCCTGCAGAGCATGTTTTTGTCTTCCCCAATAATAAGAACATTATCCTGGCCGCTGAGCAGGCCAGAGATCTGACCGAGGACAAGGAAGTCCATGTTCTGCCCACCACCACCATCCCCCAGGGAATTGCAGCCATGGTAGGATTTATGCCTGAGGCTGGCCTTGAGGAGAACCTTTCCAGCATGGAGGAGAGTTTTGAGTTTATCAAGAGTGGAGAGGTTACTTACGCTGTGAGAGATACTGTGATTGAAGGCAGGGAGATTCACAGCGGAGATTATATGGGCATCAATGACAATGGAATTGCTGCTGTAGGAACCGACATTGGCGAGACAGTCTACCAGCTGGTCAAGACTATGGCCGATGATGAGTCAGAGCTGATTACCGTCTACTATGGACAGGACGTGAAAGAGGATGATGCCATGGCCATCGCCTCAAGGATTGAGGCTCACTTTAAGGATTGTGAAGTAGAAGTCAACTATGGCGGCCAGCCGATCTATTACTATCTGCTCTCCGTGGAGTAGAGGACCGGGCTGCCAGTCATAGGGGTTCAGGCTGCCCAATCAGAAATGAGGATTAACGATCTGTCTCATTTCTGATTCGGCAGCCTTTTTTATTATAGGAAATTACGATTTACTCTATCATAAAACTATGAAAACCGGCCTCCAGGCCGGAGCCGGTAAAAGGATATCAAATGGAGCGAGGATCAGTATCAGTAAGAGAAATAAAAGGAATCGGCGAAAAGACGGAAAAGCTTTTAGCCCGGCTGGGAATCCGCACTTTGGACCAGTTGATGCATCATTATCCCAGATGTTATATCACCTATCCTGCCCCCATCCCTGTAAAGGAGATAAGAACCGGAATCCGCTGCTCCGTGGAGGCAAAGGTGGATTCCCCGATCCACATGAGGGCGGGCAGGAAAACGAAGATCTGCAGCTGTCTGATCAGGGACGACAGCGGCAGTCTTTTCCTCCGCTGGTTCAATATGCCCTATCTTCGCAGCAGTCTGGTACAGGGGGAGACCTATATTTTCACTGGAATTCCGGTCTTTAAGGACGGGCGGATGATGATGGAGCAGCCTGAGATACAGACCAGACAAAAGTACATCAGTCAGGCAGAAACTCTGCAGCCGATTTACCCCCTCACGGCAGGCCTCACCAGCAAGGTTCTAAGAAAGGCTCAGAAAGAAGCTGCCGCCATGATTCAGATTAAGGATTATCTCCCTGATTCTGTCCGGGCTTATTATCATCTGATGGAAGAAGGACCGGCCCTGAAGGAGATTCATTTTCCAGTGAGAGCAGAAAGTCTGGACCTGGCGAGAAAACGAATTATCTTTGACGAATTCTTCCGTTTTTTCGCGGCATTGTCCATGGTCAGAGACAGGGAAGAAAAAGCGTTGAACCACTATGTGATTTCTTTCGATGACAGGCTGGACCGCTTTCTGGCCAGTCTGCCTTTTGCCCTGACCCAGGCTCAGAAAAGAGCCTTGGAGGACATCCGACAGGACTTTTCAGGAACTACGGCCATGAACAGACTGATTCAGGGGGATGTGGGGTCCGGCAAGACCGTTGTGGCTGCCGCCGCCATCTACATGGTGGTTCTGGCAGGTTACCAGGCGGTTCTGATGGCGCCCACAGAAGTCCTGGCCAGCCAGCATTATGAGACCTTCAGATCCTTTCTTGGTCCCTGCGGGATAGAGCCGGAACTGCTGACAGGATCCACCAAAGCCTCCGAGAAGAGACGGATCCGGGAAAGCTGTGCCGCCGGGCATACCGGGATTCTCATAGGAACCCATGCCGTCATAGAAAAAGACGTTTCCTTCCGCAATCTGGCCCTGGTGGTCACCGATGAGCAGCACCGCTTTGGCGTCCGTCAGAGAGAGAGCCTGATGAAAAAAGGGCAGGATCCCCACGTCCTTGTCATGAGTGCCACGCCCATACCAAGAACTCTGGGAATCATTCTGTACCGCGATCTGGACGTGACCATCATTGATCAGCTCCCGGCCTCCAGGCTCCCGGTAAAAAACAGCGTGGTGGACCAGTCTTACCGGCCTGCAGCCTGGCGTTTTTTAGAAAAGCAGGTGGCGGCAGGCCACCAGGCCTTTGTAATCTGCCCCATGATTGAGGAGAATGATAAGCTGGAACTGGAAAATGTCAAGGCCTACGCTGCCAATCTCTCTGCGGCCCTGCCGCCTTCCATCCATGTGGAAGCCCTGACCGGGCCTATGCCCGCAGGGAAAAAGCAGGAGATTATGGACCGGTTTATCGCCAATCAAACCCAGATTCTGGTTTCCACCACGGTGATTGAGGTGGGAATCGACGTGCCCAATGCCACAGTGATGTTGATAGAAAATGCTGACAGGTTCGGTCTGGCCCAGCTACACCAGCTGCGGGGAAGAGTCGGCAGGGGCAGTGCCCAGTCTTACTGCATTTTTCTTTCTTCCTCTGACAAGGAGGAAGCCAGGGAGAGACTTTATATTATAGGCCACTCCAACAATGGTTTTGAGATTGCTGAGGAGGATTTAAAACTGCGCGGACCGGGAGATTTTTTCGGAACAAGACAGAGCGGCACCATGAATTTTGCACTGGGAGACATTTACAGCAATGCTGACCTGATGAAGATGGCCTCTGAGGCAGTGGACTATCTGAGGGAGGAAGGCTTTGATTTTTCCGGGGAAGCAGGTATTTCCCTGGAAGAAGATCTAGGCTTTGCCCGGAGTATTTAACCCGTAAACATATTTAGGCCAACTGTGCCTTTATTCCTTGACAAAAATTTTAGTTATTATAAAATAAATATTAGAAATTCCGATGGTTTTATCCCTCTTTTTTTGCAGTTTTAACGGCACACTGTGTCACAGACGGCGTAAGCCCGGGCCTCCCTATGGGAGACGCCGGATATGAGGGGGATTCGGATGGTAAGGGTCCATCCTCAGGATTCAGGACCGAGGCAGGAGACAGATGAGAGTCATTGCAGGTACAGCCAGAAGATTACAGCTAAAGACGATAGAGGGGCTCGAAACGCGGCCGACCACAGACCGGATTAAAGAGACCCTTTTTAATATGCTTTCTTTTGATATAGAAGGAAGCCGTTTTCTGGATCTCTTCGCCGGCAGCGGAGGCATCGGGATCGAGGCGCTGAGCCGGGGAGCCAGAGAAGCCGTTTTCGTGGAGCAGAACCGGAAGGCAGCCGCCTGCATCCGGCAGAATCTTGAGCATACCAGGCTTGCTGACCGGGCAGAACTGATGATTCGGGATGCGGTCACGGCCCTTCGAATGATGGAAGGAAGGCAGGCCTTTGATATTATCTTTATGGATCCGCCCTACGGCAGGTTTTTAGAGAGGGATGTCCTGCTCTGCCTGGACCAGTCAGACCTCTGCGATTCCAGCAGCCTTCTGATTGTGGAATCAGATCTTGAGACAGCCTTTGACTATCTGGATCAGACGAATTTCGAGATCGTTCGGGAAAAGGTATACAAAACCAACAGACATACTTTTTTGCGCAGACGCACATGAGCCGGCTGTACGGTATGATCACTGACTTACTACAGAAAGAAGAGGACACAGAACTTTATGACTACCGCCATTTATCCAGGCAGTTTTGACCCCATTACCTACGGCCATCTCGATGTGATCGAGCGTGCCGCAAAAGTTTTTGACCAGCTGATCATTGGAGTGCTCAATAATTATTCCAAGAAAAGTCTGTTTTCCGTGGAGGAGAGACTGGAGATGATCAGGGAAGTAACCTTTCAGCACCCCAATGTGGAAATCAGAGCATTTGATGGTCTCCTGATTGATTTTACCGAGAAAGTGAACGCCCAGGTGATCGTCCGGGGAATCCGTGCTGTGTCGGACTTTGAGTACGAACTGATGATGGCACAGACCAACAAGAGGCTCAGGGACAATGTGGAGACAGTTTTTTTTGCCACCAGTGCCGAGTACTCCTATGTGAGTTCCAGCACTGTCAGGGAGCTGGCTTATTTCGGAGGGGAGATCGACCAGTTTGTTCCTCCCAGTGTCCGGCAGAGAATCTTGGATAAATACAGAAAATAAGTATTCATTTAAATATACTTTTAAAATATTTATATACATAAGGAGAGTAAAGAACCATGGCAGATATGACGATGGAACAGTTGATCGATGAAATTGAAGTTTATATTGATAACTGCAAGACGGCAGGTGTTCTCAGCGGCGGAAGCATGATCAAGGTGAACAGAGAAGAGCTTCTTGCCATGCTGGAAGAACTGCACGCCCAGCTTCCCCGGGAACTGGCCGAAGCCCGGCAGGTCCTGAGGACCAAAGATGCAATCATCGCTGACGCCAAGTCCAAGGCGGACAGGATTGTCAAAGAGGCAGCCAAGGAAGCGGGTACCATGATCGAGAATCATGAGATCGTAAACATGGCCAACCTCCGGGCAGGAGATATTGTGGGTGAAGCGCAGAAGGAGGCCGATGATCTCACTGCCAGTTCCAGAGAGAATGCCAGAGCTGTCCAGACCGGTGCCCTTCAGTATGCTCAGAATATGCTGGAAGGACTGGAGTATATGTACAGCAGTATGATCTCCCAGGAGCAGGATTATTTTGAGGCTGTGATCGATAAGCTCAGAGAACAGCACAGTCAGATTCTCGCTGACAAGCAGGAGATTGATATGCAGCTGGGTGCAGGCGGAAGAACCACACGCAGCAGAGAGCAGTTTGAAAAGCAGGACCAGCCTGCTGATCCCCAGCCCAAAGAGTGACAGACAGAATAAGCCCATATCTTGTATGCAGCGGGGCGCACAGCAGGTCTCCTCTACCTGATACAGTTTTTTTAGCTTGCAGAGATTAATTCTTGACAAAGAATTTCGCCGTGTGTATAATAGCAAGAGTATGAGTAAAAATGAGGTTGATAATTTATGATAATAAACATTTCAGAAATTCTATCAGCCCCGTCTGTATCCAGGACTTACACCGTCAGCGCCGGCTTTGACAGGCTGAAGCTCCGAAGACAGTCCTACCCTGTCAGCCATAAAGAGGATTTTCCCCTTCTGGTGGCAAAGAGTGAGGATGGTTTTCTGACAGTTGCCGGTGAGACAAGCATCAGGATTCTGATGCCCTGTGACCGCTGCCTTGATGAGGTGGAGATGACCTTTCCTGTCTGTATCGACCGGAAAGTTCCTCTGGGAGACCTGAAAGATACAGATGAAGCTCCGGACAAAGATGAACTGAGTTTTCTGGACGGATGTATGTTAGACGTGGATAAACTTGTCTGTGACGAGATTGTGGTCGCACTCCCATCCAAGGTTCTCTGCAGAGATGACTGTAAAGGATTGTGCAGCAGCTGCGGTGCGAATCTCAATCACGAGACCTGCAGTTGTGGTCACGATAGAACAGATTTACGGATGGCGGCAATCCAGGATATCTTCCGGGAATTTAATCAGGGAGAATGATGGCGGGATCTTTGTCAAAACTAGATTGAGCAAGAGGAGGTGTGACCATGTCTATTTGTCCAAAGAATAAATCTTCCAAAGGAAGAAGAGATCGTCGTAGAGCAAACTGGAAGATGAGTGCTCCTACGTTAGTGAAGTGCAGCAAGTGCGGTGCTTTAACAATGCCTCACAGAGTCTGCAAGGCTTGCGGCAGCTACAATAAAAAAGAGATCGTTGCTGTTGACTGATTTCAGAATGTTGATTTGATGCAGGGTTTTATGGTTTTCATAAAGCCCTGTTTTGCGTTTTATATGCTGCTGCGGCCCCTTAAAACTATTTGCATAAGGACAGATAGTTATGTTAGAATAAAATGTACTGTCAGCATGTCCGGGATACTGGGCGGCGCTGGCAGATCTAAAAGAAAAATGGCAGGATATTGACGGCTGAAGTTGGACAGAATCCAGGGATTGTACCCTGGATTTTTTAAGGAAGCAGGCTCCATCTCTCCCGGACAGGAGAGGAAGCGCACGAAAAGAAAGGGATGACAGGTCGTATGAATCATCTGAGAAGCAATACAAAGAATCTATCTGAGAGCAGAGGAGGCACACCTCTTCTGTGCCTGTCTGTCTATATTTCCTTTTACCTGGTATTTTTTCTGACTTATTTCGCCCAGCGCAGCCATCCTGCAAGGCTGACCAATATAGGAATTGAAGTGGTCACTGCAGTGATGGAGGCAGGCTTTTTTCTGGCGGCGGGAATCCATGTAGCCCACGCCTGGAAGGCGGCAGGACAGGAGAAAGGAAGAGGAAAAAGAGAGGAATACTTTTCAGGACAGATGGTCAGGGCTGCCTTTTACAGCCTTTTGGCCTACCTGCTCATCGGTATTCCGGTGGATATGCTGGTCAGAGGACACCGGCTGTTTGTTGCGGTGAAGAATATTCTGGCTGTGATTTCTCTTCCCAAACTGGCAGCTCCCTTCCTGAGCCTGGGGGCAGTCTACCTGCTGGCAGCAATTTTCTGGCCCCGCTGCAGAAGTCTTCGTGAGAGCAGCCAGGCTGTTGCTTTCCTGTCTCTGGCCGGCCTCGCCCTGTTTTTCCTGCCCAAAGGAATTCTGGGCTATGGACTTCTGGGGGTATTGTTTGGTGGAGACAGCATTGGCGCAATCCCTATTGCCACCCATCTGGCTGTCTTTTTCTTAGGAGCCCGCTGCGGCGGCAGAGACAGCTATTCCATCTTCGATCCGGTTAACCTGGCCATCCTGGCCTTCTTCGCTCTGGTATCCGGAGGTTTCTATATGATCAGAAGCAGGGAAGGTGTCTTCATGATGGCAGGCTTTATTGCCGCCTTCCTGATTACCTGGATGCTCAGCTTGCTGTCTCCCCTGCTGGAGATCATCTATCGTGGGATGGAGGAGCTGGGAGACCTGTTCCAAAACCGTGTCATCAGGGTCTGGGCGGGAGAGGGCGCTTCCCTCTCGGCTTTTGACCGGGTCAGTGTCTATCTGCTGTGTTACATACTTTTGTTTCTCCTGATGGCATTCCTTGTCTTTATGCCTTTTATTGAGAATGGCAGGTCACTGGTATGGGTGGGAGATGCGCTGAATCAGTATGTGCCCAAGCTGCATCGATTCCTCCGCTATGTGCCTGGCGTTTTCCGGGATATTCTCCATGGCAGTCTGGATTTTCAGCAGTATGATTTTACTTCCGGTATGGGGTCCCAGGTGGCCATCTCCTATGATCCCATCTACTGGCTTTATTTATTCATGCCAAAAGGCAATATCGATCTGACCTACACCATTATGACGGTGTTCCGCTTTTTCCTGGCAGGCCTGTCTATGATGGCCATGGCCATGTACTTTAAGAAAAGTTATATGGCTTCCCTCCTGGCAGGGATCAGCTACAGCTTTTCCGGCTTTATGCTCTACGCGGGCATCCGGCATTTTCAGTTTATCACTCCCCTGATCCTGCTGCCCCTTCTGATCATCGCCATGGAGCGGCTGATCCGGTATGGAAAATGGTACATGATGACAGTGATGGTGGCCTTGTCCCTGCTGTGCTCTTACTATTTCCTCTATATGAATACCATCGCCCTGGGCTTTTACTTTGTCTGCCGTGTACTTTGCACCAAAGACTATCGGAATATCCGGTTTTTCTTCGCCAGGGGCTTTACCATTGTGGGCAGTTATGTCCTGGGAACCATGATTGGAGGCCTGTCCCTCTTTACTTCCTTCGGAAGTTACCTGATTTCCGGAAGGACCGGGGAGAAGGCGGCCAATTCCATGATCACCAAATCCATGCTTTTCTACAGGATGGAGTGGATCATGGACCTCTTTATCTCTTCCTGTACCTACATTTTTTCGCCAGGCAACTGGCTGAAGATCGGTACCATCCCCCTGGCAGTGTATGGGGTCGTCCTCTTCTTTACCAGGGAGAAGAAAAAGGAGAAGAAGATTTTCTTTATCCTTCTGACCCTTTTTGCCATTTTCCCGGTCTGCGCCTATATATTTGGAGGCTTCAGCAATATCAATAACCGCTGGTCCTACATTTATACGGCCTTTCTCTGCTTTGCCATCGCCGAATGTTTTGACGGCATGGACAAGTTAAGCAGCCTGGAGATGAAGATTATGACAGGAATCGCCGTCTACTACGGCCTGATTGTTGTCTTCGCCGAGAAGTTTCATTCCCCTTCTGTCTGCGGGTCGGCTGCCTTTGTCGGCCTGACGCTGGCTCTGATACTTTTGGGGAATTCCGGCAGGATCAATATCCGGAAGGGAGCCATGCAGGGTCTGGTGCTGATCATCTCCCTGGTGGCTGTTCTTTACAATAGTAATCTCTATCTGCTCCAGACTTCAGACAAGACAGGGGAGACTCTGGTGGAGCAGTATACCCGTTATAATTCTGATGATTATCTGGGTGACACTTCCTTGAGGTATTTAAACCAGATCCCGGGATATGATGAGAATGACGGCTTTTTCCGCAGTGTCAATCTGAAGACCAAGCTAAGCACCAGGTGCAGCAGCCTGGTTTATGGATACAAGGACAATGCGACATTTTCCAGTACCCTCACCGGCAGTATCGTGGATTATAACCGGATGATGGGCAACTGCGACTGGACCATGGTGAGTCTCTTTGACTATAATTCCCGTACCATCATGAATGAGCTCGCGGCAGTCAGATACCTGGGAGTATCCTCCAAAAACTGTCGTAAGATGGTCCCCTACGGATACAAAAAGGTATTTAAAAAGAAGGTGGGCGAGAAGACATACCCCATCTATGAGAACCAGTATGCCCTTCCCATCGGCTACAGCTATCCTGCCATCACGCCTGCTTCCAGTGTGGAATCCTTTAACGCTGCCCAAAAGCAGGAGGCCACCATGCTGACGGCCATCGTGGATGACCACGACCTGACTGCTGACAGTAACCTGACCAGGGCCGGCGATCTGCCTCTGACCGTGAAAAAGCTGGAGTATACCAGGGTGGACTATGACGGGATTGAGATCAAGGACGGGGTCCTGAACATTTTAAAACCGAATGCATCAGCCACTTTCTATTTTGATACCCCAAGAGGCTGCGAGGTATATATGTCCTACCGGGGCGGCATCTATGAGACCAACGACGGCAAGGAACATGTAAAGAGTATGGTCCTCAATTACGGTGACCAGACCTACTCCATGGCCTTCAGGTCGGACACTTACAATACGGGCCAGGATGAATACCTTATGAACCTGGGATACTATGATAAAGAGCAGGCATCCTTCACCATCAGTTTTGGCAAGGAAGGGATTCTCCGGTGTGACGGAATTGATGTCTATGCCCAGCCTCTGGCGTCCTATGGGGACCGGGTGGCAGTCCTCAAAGAAAATGTTTTAGAGGACGTAAAGGTATCCAATAACACCGTGGAAGGCAGGGTGGACTTCCCCGCAGATAAAATGCTGGTGATCGCCCTTCCTTACCAGAGCGGCTGGACTGCCTGGATTGACGGGAAAAAGGTGGATATCCAAAAAGTCAATTATCAGTACATGGGCCTGAATGTGCAGGCCGGACAGCACAGGATCCGCCTCCACTATCAGATTCCGGGGCTGAAAATTGCCTTTACGATTATGGGCTTTGGCATACTGCTTTTTGCGGCCATCATCATTTACAATCGTTTCCGGGGAAAAAGAGAATTTAAACATTAGGCTGACAGATCAGGTAGTATTTTGAATTTTGATCATAGATTTAAGATGAAATTTCGCTTGAAGATTTCCACAGAAGGAAGGAGTTCTTTTTATGAGTAACTATACAGTGGTGGCCCTCGACGCCATGGGTGGCGACAATGCCCCCTCTGAGATTGTCAAGGGTGCCGTGGACGCAGTGAATGAGAGCAAGGATGTGAAGGTACGTCTTTATGGTGATGAGGGTAAGATCAGGACTGTCCTGGGAGGATACACCTACAACCATGACCAGGTGGAAGTGATCCATACCAGCCAGGAGATTGATGTGGAGGAAGCCCCTGTTTCCGCCATCAGGACCAAAAAAGATTCCTCTCTGGTCCGGGCGATCCAGTCTGTGAAGGCAGGGGAGAGTGATGCGGTGGTATCTGCAGGCAGTTCCGGAGCTGTCCTGGTTGGCGGCCAGGTTCTGATCGGCAAGAGCAAAGGGGTCAAAAGAGCGCCCCTGGCACCTCTGATTCCCACAGAAAAGGGCGTGTCCCTGCTGATTGACTGCGGGGCAAATGTAGATGCCAGACCGGAGCATCTGCTCCAGTTTGCCCAGATGGGTTCCATCTATATGGAGCATGTGGTGGGAATCACCAATCCAAAGGTGGCCATCGTAAACATTGGAGCGGAGGAAGGCAAGGGCAATGCCCTGGTCAAAGAAGCATATCCCCTGCTGAAAGATTGTAATACCATCAATTTTACGGGAAATATCGAGGCCAGGGACATACCCTCCGGAGCCGCGGATGTCATAGTGACAGAAGCTTTTGTGGGAAATGTCATCCTTAAACTGGAGGAAGGACTGGCTAAAACGATCCTCAAAGTGGTCAAGGAAGGAATGATGTCCTCTGTGCGGGGAAAAATCGGAGGCCTTCTGGTTAAGCCAGCCCTCAAGGAATCCCTTAAGGCTTTTGACGCCAGTGAGTACGGCGGCGCGCCGCTCCTGGGCCTGAAGGGTCTTGTGGTCAAAATTCACGGAAACGCCACAGCCAAGGAGACAAAACACGCCATCTTCCAGTGCGTCACCTTCAAAAAGCAGGCCATCAATGAGAAGATTGCCGCCAATCTGACCGTGCCTAAATCCCCAAAGAAAGCCAGGGAGGAG
>JBGUIF010000091.1:0-8226 GCA_045112755.1 Anaerobutyricum sp. | reverse complement strand
CAGGCAATTGATAACCCTTTTCCAACTCCGGCAAGCCATCCGAAGAACTGAGGACTCAGGGAGACGGTAACGCCTACCCGGAAATGGTCTTTATCATGAGGATGCATCATGATATCTCTGCCAAACCGGTCAATTACTACACCTGCCAGATGGTTTTCACCCTCAAGGGTCAGTTTTCTTTCCTCTCCTCCAAACATGCCAAAGGTCTTTCTGGCATATGAGGCAAGATCAAAGTTCCTGAACAGGTCTTTTCCAAGGCGGGGGGCATCGATGATCCGGATCTCCTGCATCTTATCAACACGGTAGTGTTTGATCTTTCCATCCTTTACATCATCCTCATACCCTACCAGATAGTAATTCTCATCATCCCAGGTAAGCGCCCATGGGGAAACGATATAGTCCGCCCCATTCCTTCTTCGCATGAGCTTCTTATCCGCTGTCCACTCGCAGTACTTAAAGCTGATCTGCTTATTGTCATGGATGGCGGAGTGGATGGCGTCTACATTTATATAGATCGCATTATTATCCGTCTTTATACGATTGTAGATAAAGACCTGTCTCTGTAGCTGTTTAGCATTGGCTTTACTGGTCAGTCCCTCCAGTTTTTTGATCAGTCCTTCCGATTTTTCTTTCGTGATAAACTTTGATGACTGTACAGCATCCACCAGCAACTTCAATTCCGCAAGATCAAAATCCCGGGACTCCAGATAGTAGCCGAACCGGCTGCCTTTCATCTGGCCGATCTTCAAACCGTATGACTGGAGACGCCTGATGTCGGCATAAATGGTCTTCCGCTCGTAGGAGCAGTCATATCGTGATTCTATTTTTTCACAGATCTCTGATGCGTTCAGAGGATGGGATGGATCAGTCTCATCCTGTAAGAGCTGCATGAGATATAGGATCTTTAGTTTGTCTTCTGCCATTTGTGATAACACATCCTTTTTGATTATTGTAGAATTGATTACAGGGGACGTCTACCATGATTTTCATTAACTCTATTCCTCATCAAAATCATACCGTACAACAGCACAATTTTTCACTCCAAAGGCAGCATACTCCTCATTGGTCATATCATAAAAATAGGATTGGACTACCCTCGCGATCCCATTATGGGCCACGATCATATAAGTCGTCCCGGTATCCTGCCGGATCTCATCCAAAAGATTGTAGATCCGTTGTGCTACTCGCAGGTGGGATTCTCCTCCGTCATTGCTGCAAGCAAAGGATTCCTTGGCCTTTTTGAATGCCTGGGATGTCCTCGGTGTGGATTCCCATTTGCCAAAATTCTGTTCAATCAGTCTAGGCTCCATCCGCACCGGAATCCCCGTGATCTCGGAAATATGAACAGCGGTATCCGCTGCCCGAACGAGAGGAGAATACAAGATAATATCAGCGTGGATTCCCTGATCCACAATCTTCTTCCCAGTTTCTATTGCCTGCTGGTGGCCGAGCTCCGTCAATGGAATATCCGTGGCGCCGCAGATCTTATTCTCAACATTCCACACAGTCTGTCCATGTCTTACAAAATATAAATATCCCATTTCATTTCCCATCAATAGTCGTCCCAGGCGTCTTCATCATCCTCGAATCCATCCCAGGCATCTTCATAAGAATCATAGATATCCTTATTATCTTCATAATATGCTTCAATATCATGATCAAAAGGATCAACTGCCGTTGTTGCTGAGGTGGAGTTCTTCTTTTTGGCTGTTGTCTCCTCTGTTTTTTCAGTAGTCTCTGGAGAATCTTCTGGCAAGCTTCCTTTTGCGGTTATTTCTTTATCTGGCTCCTCGGATCCTTTCTTGGGCCGTCTCCCTCCGGAAGCTTTGGCTTCAAGACTTTTTGTATTCTTGTTATCCTGTTCTTTTTCGGCAAGTCCATTGGTTACGACCCAAACATCGATCCGAACATCTTTTTCCGGCATAATGAATTCATAGCCCTCATCTTCGACAAAAGAACCATACTCCTCGTCTCCGTTTATACTGATATGCATATCTGCATCAGTTACAAACAAAACCTGTAAATGTACTGTTTCACCGGCTTTTGCCGTCTTCGGGCACTGGTCTATATACTCTTCTCCGGAAGCAACCGTAATCTTGTATTGATCAGAAGCCTGGCTGCAACCTGCAACCATGAGAAGTAATATCAGCAATAATAGTAGCAAACATCTTTTCAAATCTGAATCATCTCCTTACATCTGTTTCCTCACCAGGGCATACTCATCCCCGTTTCGATAATAGGGACAACTCTTAGAGCTTCCCTGCATGATCCGGTAATAATCGTCCTCGTCCATTTGGCAGTCACAGATATATTCTTCATAATCCTCATCATAACTGTAATAGGCGCAGGATGTACATTGATTGTCCATGATATCACCTGCTTTTTTTCTTCTAACCATAAATGTTTTGTGGCTCTGCCACTTTCATCAAGGTCTCTTTTTCTTCTTGATATCGGAACTCTTCTTTCCCTGCAGGTAAAGCGACCAACTCTCCGGATACTCCCTCCTGAAGTTGGTGGATCCTCTCTTTCAACAGGGTATTTCTTTTCTCGACAGTGACATTTTTGATAGCATAGGCCAGGGCCTTCTTTGTTCCTAAAAGGACCAGAATCTTCTTTGCCCTGGTGATCCCGGTGTAGACCAGGTTCCTCTGCAGCATGATGAAATGATTCATCATGACCGGCATGACAACAATGGGGTACTCCGACCCCTGGGCTTTGTGTATGGTCGTAGCATAGGCAAGGACCAGCTCGTCAAGCTCTGAGACCTCATAGGATACCTGTCTGCCGTCAAATTCCACGAATAGCATCCTCTCCCGATAGTCCACAGAAATGACGTTTCCGATATCCCCGTTAAAAACCTCTTTATCGTAATTGTTCCGGATCTGCATGACTTTGTCACCGGGCCGGAAGAGATAACCTCCCCTTCTCAGTCCCTGACCACTTTCTTCAGTGACCGGATTGAGGGCTTCCTGAAGAGCCTGGTTTAAATTAGCAGCCCCCACGACACTTCTCTGCATGGGAGTAAGAACTTGAATCTGGCTGGGTGAAACCTGATAGTATTCCGGCAGATTCTTCCGAACGAGATTCACAATGCTTTCCGCTGCTTCTCCTGCCAGAACGGTAGAATCCTCACTGTCCCATCCCTTATCCCGGACGCGGGCTTCCATGTCCATGAAGAAAAAGTCGCTCTGCCGCCCTCCCCTGAGGTCCGGCATCTTTCCTCCGTTAATCCGGTGGGCGTTCATGATAATCCGACTGGTCTGGGCCTGGCGGAAGATCCTTGTCAGCCTGACCACAGGAAAGGCTTCGGAATCGATCATGTCCCGGAGGACGTTTCCCGCTCCCACACTGGGAAGCTGGTCGATATCTCCCACCAGGATCAGGGTCATGGTGTCCGGCACCGCCTTGAGAAGGTTATACATGAGCATGATGTCAATCATGGAGCATTCATCCACGATCAGTACATCCCCTTCCAGGGGCTCTTCTTCATTCTTCTGGTATCCGTCCGGGGGCTTGACCTCCAGCAAGCGATGGATGGTTTTTGCCTCCAAGCCAGTAGCTTCCGACAATCTCTTGGCCGCCCGTCCGGTGGGTGCCGCAAGGAGGATCCTAGCTCTCGCTTCCCTGAAGGCAGTGATGATACCAAGGGTCGTAGTGGTCTTTCCGGTTCCCGGTCCACCGGTCAGGATCAGCACTTTACTGGTCACTGCAGTCCGGATGGCGTCCATCTGCACCTGGTCATAGACCATCCCGGTCTTCCTTCGGATCTTCTCGTCCAATCCTTTTGTCTCCAGACGGATACCATGTCTGTTGCTGTATATCTGATATAGTCTTCTGGCTGTTCCTTTCTCAGAAAAATAAAATGGCGGCAGGTAGATGGCCAGGTCTTCATCCGGTGTAGGCTCTGTGATCACGTCTTCCGTCCTGATCATCTCGTCCAGAGTCATGGAGAGAAGATGGTCTTCCACGGAAAGGAGTTCTGACGCCGTACTTATGAGCATGTCTCTGGTAGCATAACAATGACCTTCCTCCGAAAGCCGGTTTAGGGTATAGAGGATCCCGCTCCGGAGACGGACGTATTTCTCATGTCCGAAACCCATTTTCTCGGCAATCTGGTCTGCCGTCTTAAAACCGATCCCCCAGATGTCATCCGCCAGCCGGTAGGGATTCTTTTCTACCACAGATATACTCTCATTGCTGTAAGTCTTATAGATCTTGGTGGCATGGCTGGTGCTGACATTGTGGCTCTGGAGAAAGAGCATGATATTGCGGATCTCTTTTTGTTCATCCCAGCTCTTCCGGATGCGTTCCACCCGAACCTTGCCGATGCCCTCCACTTCAAGAAGACGTTCCGGTTCTTCCTCAATGACCTCCAGGGTGTCCTTACCGAAAGTCCGGACGATCCTCTGGGCGAACTTGGGGCCGATCCCTTTGACCAGACCGCTCCCCAGATACTTCTCCATGCCATAGATCGTCGCGGGAAGGGTTTCCTCATAGGTCTCCATGGCAAACTGGCGTCCGTATTTGGGATCGATCCGCCACTGGCCGCCCAAAGACAGAACACTACCCACATGGACATCGGGCATGGCACCGACCACCGTCACCAGGTCATTATAGTTTTTAGCGCGGCACTTAATGACGGAATAGCCGTTCAGGGCATTCTGGTATGTAATTCGTTCCACCACACAGCGAAGATGTTCCACAGGTGTGCTCCTCTTTTGTATAAACGGTTATCTCTTCTATCCTACAGATGTCGGTTTCCTGCCGATCGTCCTAATGATGTCTTTCTCGTCGCTGCCGGGATACATTTGGCACATCCAATCAAAGATCTTATTCCATGATTCCGCCGGTTTCTCATTATATTTGTCTGTCACCTTCTCATATCCCCAGATGGCTTCAGGGGGAAGGAGGACAGACACGGGCATGCCGTATTCCAGCCCTTTTTTACTCACTCTTCTATGAAAATCTGTGATCACCAGATAGGTCTGCATCTGCAGACCGGTGATGATTCCGGGATAATTCTTCTCACCATTCTTCCCAAAACCGGCTCGTTTCTTCAGGTCAGTCGAAAGGATCTGGTCATCCGGAAATGTCATGTCTCCATCTAAGTCTTTGCCGGTCAACTGATCCATGATCTTTTTCTCTCTCCGGCTGGCCAGGCCGTCTTCCCATCTGGCATCAAAATCATAGCCATTTCTTCGGGCATTGGCAAAAGTCGGGAACCATTCCAGGCTAATGAATCCTGCCTTCTTATCGAAGAATTTCCCATAGGCCACTTCGTGACTGGCAGCGATGATCTCCCGCCATGCCCAGGGGTCCTGTTCGGGATCTTCAGTCCACCAGAAGAGGGATGACACATGTTCTTCTGCTGAGAACCCGAGGACTTCATTTTTGAATAAAGGGAGGAAGCCCACTCTATTTACATATTCGATTAATTCCCGCCATGTTCGGATCCGGTTTGGGTCATCCCAGTCCGCACCCTGCATGATCCATGTGGTATCTGATGACATCTGTATACTCCCTGAAAATCTCCCAAATGATGCTCATATATTTTCGATGATCACTATCTCCTCATCCATACTTTTTTCCTTCCTCATATGAATGGCCATCACATTGCATATCCTGTCAGGACTGTTACAATCATAACAACGGTCGCCTTTCATTGCACAAGGTGTTCGGAATCCAAATCGTTTAGCGTTTTGAGGCGCCGCAATATTCCTTGCCCGCCAGATGGCTCTCTCAAGGTTGGGCTCGATCTTGTCTGCATAGAATACAAAATATACCTTTTCATGACCGAACAAAGATCCGCCAACCCGATTTCCGCTGCTGTCTATATTGACGATTTCTCCGGAAGCAGAGACCGCATTTGCTGACAGCAGAAACACATCAGATGACATAGCTTTTTTAGCTGTCTCTGTGAATTCTTCTCCGCTGTTTGGGCCGGGATCAAACACCGTATTATTATCTCGGAGCCTGTCTGCAAGACCCAATACTGCCAGCGTCGCAGAATCCCCAAAACCGACTGTCTTTCCCCGGATCTGGTCGCACAGATAGTCTGCTGCCTCCTGTCCGGTGTGGAAGAATGATACATCGAAACGGTGCTTTTTGAAATTATTGATCGTCTCTGTTAACAATTGAGACCGGTCTTTCTCCATCATCATTCCTCCATCCTTCTGCTGTTAATACAATTCTTTTAATATCAGCAATGTGATCCCAGGATTATCCCCGGGGATAACCCTTAAAACCTTTGGATCCGATTCATACCAATCATATATCATGGATCGCAGATTCGTACCACGATGGTAACCATGTATCAGTTGTAGTTGATACGCAGAAGGGCCAGCTTCTTTAATTGCCTTATCGATTATCCTTATCGCTTCCTCTTGACGAAGTCCATGCAAGTCTATTTTGACAAATGGCTGATTCATTATCACTATTTCACCATCCTGAATGATACAGTAAAAACTACTTGAACTGCTTATACCTTCCAATTGCCTCCTTCAGCATCGGCGTCAGGTCCGGCTCAATCTTTGTAAATCCTCCGGCTGCGTAAATGATGCCGGCCCATTCTCTTTTACTGTATTCCTTGTCCGGATCCTTTACGACTTCCATCAAAGTTGCCGCCATGGAACCATATTTCCCATAACTCTTACTGGCATGTTTTGGGCCGACAACTTGCTCTATCTTCTGCAGATCCTGAGCGGAAAAAATATCCGATACTTTCGGCATAACCTTGTCTTTTTTTGATCCAAATAATCCCATAACTCGACCTCCTTCGTATTGAAATCTTGATATCCTGTAAGCATCTCTTTGTTTTTCGACAATCTTCCCCGGGTGAACCTTTATTAACTCGCCCACAATATAAAATCAATCTTCTTTGTTGCGCGCAACGACTTATACTCAGGGAATACCTGATCGAATCTCTGTATCCATCTGTCAGCCTCTTCTGTCTGCAAAAACATCTCATACCACTGGCAAATGTGATCATATAAAACTACGGCATTCGACATTTTTATCTCCGGCTTGCTTCCTTTTAGCCGGAGTTGAAGTGCTTTCAGCACTTTACTATCCCATATGGGCATATAGGCATCAAGAGTCGCCAGCATCTTACTTGCAAAGGACGACTCAACCCGTCCCGTTGCCTGAAATAATTGAAGTAATATAATATCGAAAGATGCATTACCTTTCTCCCGGTATATACTCATTAACCGGTAATATTCCTTTCTCCAGGCTTCATCTCGCCTCACTCTGTAAAATGCATTATATTTCTTTTGGAAGTCAGGGTCATCCGGATTCTCCGACATGGCCATAATGGCTGTGTATCCAAGGATATCCTTCTCCCTCTTCTTCAGCTTTTCTATCGATTTATCAATATTAATGTCCGGGACAAAGCAATCCGGCTTATCCTCCAAATACCGGACTGTCTTTCCGGTTACCAGGGCATATTCGATCTCTGACCTGGTGCTGGAACCGATATAGCCGCCGACATTGATTACAAAGATTTCATCAGCCATGTCGATCTTGTGCCTGTGCATATCGTCCAGCATCTCTTTTGTCTTTGTAAGTGTACCTTCGTCCATGTTCTCCCAGACTTCATTGTCACCGGAATGGCCGAAGAGGCCAACACTGATTACAATGTTGCCTTCGAGAGTAAGACGCTTCTGGGTCTCTATAAAAGCTTCTTTGAAGCGGGTGCTGCCGCAAAGAGTGATGACTTTATATTTTCCGACCATGCTATCAGTCTCCTTTTATATGATACTCGGAATTCTTTAATACCTGCAGCGCCTTCTTAAAATCCCCTTCCTTAGTCAGAATATAATCGGTATTATAAGTCGATATAGCAAAGATACCAATCTGATTGGATGCCAGAATCTTTGATATCCTTGCCAATATCCCGATTAGAGAAAAATCCAGTACGCCGCAGATACGGAAACCCTTCCAGCCGTCATCGCGGGCAATCGTATTATCCGGAACCATATCAACGGGGCAGACAAGAGATCTCTCCTCATCCGTCTTCCCAGTAAAACAAAAGTCCCTGTCTAAGTCGACCATTGTATAATCTTCTACCTGACAGACAGAAAAAGTAATATCAAGAGGCTCAAGCATAAGCTCATCCACCATCTTGCCTGACAGCTCTCTTTTAAGCCTTTTCTTGAGGTTCCCCACAACTTTTCGATAATGCTTATAGACCTCAGATTTTGGAATCCATATATCTGCTTCATATAT
>JBGUIF010000090.1:0-115764 GCA_045112755.1 Anaerobutyricum sp. | reverse complement strand
ACCGCCTGGCCCGTGAGCGTGAGCAGGAAGGATACCGGGTGGGGATTATCGCCACAGATGAGACCTTTTCTTCCTATAAGGCAGGGAGGCGGCGCAGCATCGGTAAGAGGAGTGACCCTGAGACAGTGGCAGCAGGACTCTACCGCATACTGAGGGAGTTTGACGATCTGGATTGCCAGTACATTTACTCCGAGAGTTTCTTTGAGAAAGGACTGGGGGACGCGGTGATGAACCGGATGCTCAAGGCAGCCGGCTACCGCTTGATTGAGGTTTAAGATGATTGAGGTTTAAGGAATGAAGAGGAAGGAGTCGCCGGAGGAATTTTACAGGCGAAAAAAGATGGAGCGCAGAGCGGATAATCGCCGGGTGATACGGATGACTGCCCTGATTATGCAGCTGGGCATCACCATGCTGACCGCCATCTTACTCTGTGGGATTCCCGGCAGAATCATTGCCGTCCGAACCGGTCACCCTTTTATCTTTCCTTTGTTTTTAGTTTTGGGAATCCTGGCGGGCTTTCGCTCCTGCTTTCAGATCATCGAGCGCTTTACCGGGCGGCTGGGCGTCGGAAGACAACAAAGGGCGGAAACGGAAAAGGGGGACGCAGGGAACGGTGTCCCAGCCACAGACTCCAAAAACATCTCAGCCGCAGAGGACAAAGAAAGCCTGACCCCGGGAGGTGAAGAAGAGGATGAGGACGAACTGGATGAGGACCCATGGATCTGACGCCGGGGAGACTTTGCTGGATCTGATCTTCGGCTGTATCATCTACAGTCTGTTTTTTGAACTGATCGGGCTGCTTGTGGTGGAGAATAAAGGTACTTATTCTCTGGGACTGCTGGTGGGAACACTGGCCTCCATCGGCCTGAGCTTCAGCATGTACCGAAGTGTGGAAAAGGCGGTGACCATGGATCCTGGTCAGGCCAGCAGATCCATGACCATCGCAAGTATCTTGAGAATGCTGGTTATATTGGTGGTAGCATGGCTGGGTATGCGATTTGCCTGGATCAGCTTCCCGGGGATTCTGATCGGAATCCTGGGGCTGAAGATTTCGGCCTATCTTCATGTATACACCAATGTTTATATAACGAGAAAAATACGAAAGAAAGGAAGGTGAAGATATGGGAAGCGGAGCAGGCGCAGCTGCCGGATCAATGCTGCTGGACAGCGGGAACCAGGTGGACTTCTTTATCCACAGTTATTATGAGTTCCAGCTGTTTGGCACGACGGTTTCCATCAATACGACCATGGTCTGCACAGTGGTGGTATGTCTGGCTGTTCTTGCCATGATTCTCGTGCTGCGGCATGAGATCATGAAGGACTACGATGAGCCCAATACGATTCAGAATATCGCGGAGCTTCTGGTGGAGACTCTGGATGGTATGGTGGAGAGCAGCATGGGCAAGCATGCGCCCAGGTATCGGAATTATGTGGAGATGCTGATGATCTTTATTTTGTTTTCCAACATCTCCGGTCTGTTTGGCTTGAGACCGCCGACGGCAGATTTTGCCACGACATTCGGCCTGGCTCTGGTCACATTTGTCATGATTGAATATGCCTGGATCAGGTACAATGGCATATCCTTTATCAAGGATCTCTTTCAGCCATTTCCCATCTTTTTCCCGGTCAATGTGATCAGTGAGTTTGCCACGCCGGTATCCATGTCGCTGCGTCTTTTCGGAAATGTCCTTTCCGGAACGATCATGCTGGGTCTCTGGTACGCTTTGATGCCCTGGTTTACCAAAGTGGGCGTACCGGCTTTTCTGCATGCCTATTTCGATCTCTTCTCCGGAGCGATTCAGACCTATGTATTCGGTATGCTGACCATGACCTTCGTCACGGACAAGTACCCCGACTGATCAGGAGAAATATAAGACGACAGACAATATATTATCAAAGACATTTATCCATAAAAAATAATGATTATCAAGAGATCATGGAGTCAACAAGGAGGAAAAAATTATGACACAGATTACTAACGAAGGATTAGTAGCAGCTTGTTCCTGTATCGGTGCGGGCCTTGCGCTTATCGCAGGTATCGGACCCGGAGTCGGACAGGGTATCGCAGCCGGACACGGTGCATCCGCTGTCGGACGTAATCCGGGGGCAAGAGGAGACATCACTTCCACCATGCTTTTAGGCCAGGCTGTTGCCGAGACCACCGGTCTTTATGGTCTTGTAGTGGCATTGATCCTGCTGTACGCGAACCCGCTGATCGGCCGTTTCTAAAAGAACAGATCTGACGGGACAGGGAGACCTGTCCATAGATTTTTAGAAAGGAGGCCAGATCGTGTTACTGGAAGCACTGTACGACGACCGTATATTCGGTCTGGATCCCCAGCTGCTTTTTCAGCTGTGTTTCCAGATCCTCGCTGTATTTCTGCTTTTCCTGCTGGGCAGCTACCTGCTGATTGAACCGGTGCGCAAGATTCTCAATAATCGGAAAGAGAGAGTGATGCGGGAGCAGAAGGAAGCCCGGGAAGCCCGGGATGAAGCGGTTCGTTTTAAAGATGAATATGACAAAAAGCTCAAGGAGATCGACCGACAGGCTGAACAGATTCTGAGCGACGCCAGAAAAAAAGCACTCCGGCGGGAGGATGAGATCGTCGCGGAAGCACGCCAGGAGGCAGAGCGCATCGTGGCGGCCGCCAGAAATGAGGCAGAGCTTGAGAAGAGCCGGGTGAAGGACGAGGTGAAGCAGGAGATTATCTCCGTGGCAGCCCTCATGTCCGAGAAGATCATCGGCGAGTCTGTGGACCAGAGAAAGCAGAATGCGATCTTTGAGCAGACCTTGAAGGAGATGGGTGAAGAGACATGGCTAAGCTAGTAAGCACAACCTATGGGGACGCTTTGTTTGAGCTTGGCCTGGAGCAGGGGAATCTGGATCTCCTCTATGAGGAAGCCGGAGGCTTGCAGAAGACATTTTCCGACAACGATGAACTGCTGAAACTCCTGAACCATCCGAAGATTATCAAGGAAGAGAAGCAGAAGATTCTGAAAAATGTGTTCTCCGGGCGGGTTTCCCCTGATATGGAAGGCTTTCTCCACATCATTGTGGAAAAGGACCGCTACAGAGAGATTCCTGCGATCCTTGCCTATTTTATCCATAAGGTCAAGGAGTATAAGGGGATTGGAACTGCCCAGGTTTCCTCTGCCAAAGAGCTGACAAGGATACAGAAGAGAGCTTTGGAAAAGCGGCTCCTGGAGACCACCCGCTACAAGAGTTTTGATATGGATTACAAGGTTGATCCGGCTCTGCTGGGAGGTCTGGTGGTTCGGATTGAGGATCGGATCCTTGACAGCAGTCTTAAGACACAGCTCGACAGGCTCAGCAAAGAGTTGACGCAGATTCAGCTGTCCTGAGCATCCCCTGACCGCCGGTCCGGCGAGGGGCAAAAAAGGACAGGCTGACCTGGAATAAAGGATTCTGCCGGGAAGCGGCAGAGCATAATAACAGAGAAAGAAGGTGTATTAAGCTCTATGAACTTAAGACCTGAAGAGATCAGTTCCGTGATCAAGGAACAGATTAAACAATATACGACGAAGCTGGAGACAGCCGATGTGGGTACTGTAATCCAGGTGGCTGACGGAATCGCGCGTATTCATGGTCTCGAGAGCGCAATGCAGGGTGAGCTTCTGGAATTTCCGGGAGAGGTATACGGCATGGTCATGAACTTAGAGGAGGACAATGTCGGTGCGGTACTTCTGGGAGACCACCGCAGCATCAGCGAGGGCGATACGGTCAAGACCACCGGCAGAGTGGTTGAGGTCCCGGTGGGCGATGCCCTGACCGGCCGTGTTGTGAACGCCCTTGGCCAGCCCATCGACGAGAAGGGCCCCATCGAGACCGACAGTTACCGCCCCGTGGAACGGGTTGCTCACGGCGTCATCGAACGTAAGAGTGTAGACACTCCGGTGCAGACCGGAATTAAGGCCATCGACTCCATGATTCCCATTGGAAGGGGACAGCGTGAGCTGATTATCGGAGACCGTCAGACAGGAAAGACGGCCATCGCCATAGATACCATCATTAACCAGAAGGACCAGAATATGCACTGTATCTATGTGGCCATCGGCCAGAAATCCTCCACTGTGGCCAACATAGTAAAAACTTTGAATGAGTACGGAGCCATGGCTTACACCACCATCGTGGCGGCCACCGCCAGTGAGCTGGCACCGCTTCAGTACATTGCTCCCTACGCAGGCTGCGCCATCGGTGAAGAGTGGATGGAGAAAGGGGAGGACGTTCTGGTAATCTATGATGATCTGAGTAAGCATGCTGTGGCTTACCGGACCCTGTCCCTGCTGCTCCGCCGTCCACCGGGACGGGAGGCCTTCCCTGGAGATGTATTCTATCTTCACTCCAGACTATTGGAGAGGGCTTCCAGACTTTCAGAAGATCTGGGCGGTGGTTCCCTGACTGCTCTGCCCATTATCGAGACTCAGGCAGGAGATGTGTCGGCATACATCCCGACCAATGTCATCTCCATCACAGACGGCCAGATTTATCTGGAGACCGAGGCATTCAATGCCGGTTTCCGTCCGGCCATCAATGCCGGTCTCTCCGTATCACGAGTGGGAGGATCTGCGCAGATTCCTGCCATGAAGAAGATCGCCGGACCCATTCGTACCGAACTTGCTCAGTACCGGGAACTGGCTTCCTTTGCCCAGTTCGGCTCCGAGCTGGACGATGATACCAGGGCCAGACTTGACCAGGGCGAGCGTATCCGTGAGGTTCTGAAGCAGCCACAGTACAAGCCGCTGCCGGTGGAAAAGCAGGTTGTGACCATCTATGCTGTGACTAAGAAGCTTCTTTTGGATATTCCCACAGACCGTGTTCTGGAATTTGAGGAGAGGCTCCACGACTTTATCGATACCAAGTATCCGGAGATCTTTGCCAATATCCGGGAGGAGAAGAAGATCAGTGATCAGACAGACGCTCTGATCCAGAAGGCGATCAGCGAGTTTAAAGAGCAGTTTTAAGGTGGTGATACAGTATGGCATCCATGAGAGATATTAAGAGGCGGAAAGAAAGTATTCAAAGTACGCAGCAGATCACCAAGGCCATGAAGCTGGTATCCACCGTCAAACTGCAGAGAGCCAGGGTCAGGGCGGAGGGGGCCAAACCCTACTTCAATAAGATGTACGCTACGGTACATTCTATCCTGGATAAGTCAGGTAATATCGATCATCCCTACCTGAGAGCCAACGGGTCAGAACAGAAGGGGGTCATCGTGGTGACGTCCAACAGAGGCCTGGCCGGCGGCTACAATAATAATGTGGTCAAGCTGCTGGCTGAAAACGGTTTGTCCAGTGAAAATGTCCAGGTATACGGAGTTGGAAAGAAGGGCGTGGATACGCTGGCTCACAGAGACTACAGGATTGTCGCCGATGAGTCGGATATCATCAATGAACCCCTCTTTTCCGATGCGATTATTATGGGAAAGACCGTTTTAGATGCCTATGAGTCCGGGGAGATCGGAGAGATTTATCTGGCCTATACCAATTTTAAGAATACCGTGGTTCAGGAGCCCAGACTTCTGAAACTGCTGCCCATCGAGACAGAGGATGAGACTGAAGAGGAGGATGGAAAAGCAGGTCAGAATCAGGCAGCGAACAGCGGACAGGATGGGCATGACTCAGGTTCCGGAAAGTCCGCCCCCATGAATTATGAGCCTGAGGCAGAAGAAGCGCTGAATCTTCTGATTCCCAAATATTTGAACAGCATTATCTTCGGTGCATTTATAGAGGCAGTGGCCAGTGAAAACGGTGCCCGCATGCAGGCTATGGATGCGGCCACCAGTAATGCCGAGGACATGATCAGTGCTCTGTCCCTTGCCTACAACCGGGCCAGACAGGGAGCCATCACCCAGGAACTGACTGAGATCATCTCAGGAGCAGAAGCCCTGAACTGATGGCATAAACGCTGAGTTGCTCAGACTGCAGGGCAGTCTGGCTGACGAAAGTTAAAAGAATTCACATTTACAAAAATAAGGAGAAAGAAATGGCAGCACAGAATCAAGGGAAGATCACCCAGGTTATCGGTGCCGTTCTGGATATGAGATTTGCGGAGGGAGAACTCCCGGAGATCAACGATGCCGTTGAGATCATCAGGACAGACGGAAGCCGGCTGGTGGCTGAAGTTGCCCAGCATCTGGGCGATGATATCGTCAGATGTATCGCCATGGGACCGACGGACGGTCTTGTGCGGGGGATGTCCGTCACAGCCACAGGCGGACCGATCTCCGTACCCGTGGGCGAGGCGACACTGGGACGTATTTTTAACGTGCTGGGTGACCCGATTGATAATAAGCCGGCCCCGGAGGGCGTGAAAAGAATGCCGATCCACAGAAAGGCACCAACCTTCGCGGAGCAGGCAACCGACACAGAGATTCTTGAGACAGGAATCAAGGTAGTCGACCTCCTGTGTCCCTACCAGAAGGGAGGAAAGATCGGACTTTTCGGCGGTGCCGGTGTTGGAAAGACCGTACTGATCCAGGAGTTGATCCGAAATATCGCCACGGAGCACGGTGGATATTCCGTTTTCACCGGCGTTGGCGAGAGAACCAGAGAGGGAAATGACTTATATACAGAGATGAGTGAATCCGGCGTTATCGAGAAGACCGCCATGGTTTTCGGACAGATGAACGAGCCTCCGGGAGCCCGTATGCGGGTGGGCCTTACAGGCCTGACTCTTGCGGAGAATTTCAGAGATGAAGGAGGAAAGGACGTTCTTCTTTTCATCGATAATATCTTCCGTTTCACCCAGGCAGGTTCCGAGGTTTCGGCCCTCCTTGGCCGTGTGCCCAGCGCCGTAGGATACCAGCCTACGCTGCAGACAGAGATGGGTGCCCTTCAGGAGAGGATTACTTCCACCAAAAACGGATCCATCACTTCGGTACAGGCTGTATATGTCCCGGCCGATGACTTGACTGACCCGGCCCCGGCAACCACCTTTGCCCACCTTGACGCCACGACAGTACTTTCCCGTGCCATCGTGGAGCAGGGTATCTATCCGGCTGTGGATCCGCTGGAATCTACCTCCCGTATCCTGGATCCCAGAGTGGTGGGAGAGGAGCATTATCAGGTGGCCAGACAGGTCCAGGAGATCCTTCAGAGATACAAGGAGCTGCAGGACATCATCGCTATCCTGGGTATGGACGAGCTCTCTGAAGATGAGAAGATCCTGGTGGCCCGGGCACGTAAAGTGCAGAGATTCCTGTCCCAGCCCTTCTTTGTGGCAGAGCAGTTCACCGGAACAGACGGCCGTTATGTGCCGCTCTCTGAGACAATCCAGGGCTTCAAAGAGCTCCTGGAAGGCAAGTATGACGACATTCCTGAGGGCATGTTCTTAAACGCCGGCAATATCGACGACGTCCTGGCCAGGTACAATAAGTAAAGAAGGTGATTTCATGGCGGAAAAATTAGTCAGACTTGAAGTCATCGAACCATCAGGGGTCTTCTATAGCGGCGACGTGGCTATGATTGAGTACAATACCACGGAGGGAGAGGTGGGAATCTATCCCGACCACATCCCCATGACCCAGATTATCGCGCCCGGCGTTCTGCGGATCACAGAGCAGGATGGCCAGAAGGAGGCTGCACTCATGTCCGGCTTCGTGGAGATCACCCAGGACAGGGTAACCATTCTCGCTGAGTCCGTGGAGTGGCCAAACGAGATTGATGCGAAGAGAGCTGAGGAGGCCAAGGTCCGGGCAGAGAGAAGATTGTCCACCGAGCACGAGGGCGGCGTGGATATTCAGAGAGCGGAACTGGCCCTGAAGAAAGCCCTGATCCGCCTGCAGCTGTCAGAGCGGAAGTAGTTGAATTACCGAAGGTACTGAAGAAGTGTACTATTGTCAAAAAAGGGACTGCCGCTCATCAGCGGAAACCTTATTTACGAAAAAGGCACGAACCCCATGTCAAATACATTGGACATGGGGTTCGTGCCTTTTTCGTAAATTCTGGATCCGCCGATAAACGACAGCCTCTTTTTTATCCCTGCAGGTCTTGCACACAGGTGCGGAATTGCAGAGATAATATAAGAGTTTCTGGTAAAAATATCATAAAATTAAATCTTTGTAAAAATTAATAAAATATAGAATAGAGTACCTTTGAGAGTGAGTGGAAAAAGAAAAAAGAATATGCTATTATAGAGGAACAAAATAATGTACTAATTTTGAGAAAATAAACATTTTTTATTCATTTTTAAACTGGTTTTATATTGGTTAATAATAAAGATACAGTTATTATATCTGTATACATAGATGGGGAAATAACGGAATAAGGAGATAACAGGATGTCGAAATATCTGAAATGTATACAAGGTTTTTTAATGGCCTGTATGACTCAGAATTGGAAATGGCGGCGTCTGGTTATAGCTATGGCTATGGTCGTTGTTTTTGTTACGACCTATGCGCTCATATTACCGGCAATCTCTTTGGAGAAAGAGAAAGGGAGAACGGAACAGGGCGTGTATCTGGATCAAATGGAAAGAGGGTCCACAGCATCGTTGCAGCATGATCCTTCCAGGACAGATTCAGACCAGGATGTAGAGGGAGAGACTCCTCTTTCCACTGGTGACGCAGAAGAGGAATGGACCTCTTCTGACAGGACAGGGGAGGATAGAGAGTCTATGCCGACGAAAACTGAAGGGGAAGTTCTGATAGATCAGGATGATCAAAAAACGTTTACCTCAGACTCCCCTGAAGAGAATCATAGTGAAGCGGATCAGAAAAGCCAGAATCCAGACAGTTCGGATCATACGGCCGGCTATGCCAGTGGCATATATACCGGCAAGGGAGACGGCTATACCCTGTCTTTGGAACTGACAGAAGAAATGAAGCTCCCGGCGGATGTGTCGGTATCCGTTGAAGAGCTTCAGGAAGATGCGAGCATTGATACAAATAATTCTGCTGTTTATTCATCGTATATGAGAGCAGTCAGGAGGGTGGCCGCCAGGGAAGGCCGGGGAGAGCTCAGTTCTGTCCGGTTCCTGAAGTTCGCCCTTTTTTCCAATGGGAAGGAAATCCGTCCCAGCCAGGATATCGATCTGCTGGTGGTACCCATGGAAAAAGACAAGGTCAGAAATGGGGAAAAAACCCATGTTTTTGCTTTCCGGGGTCCTTATGCTTACATGATTGAGAATGTGGCAGAAAAAATAAGCGGTTACCGGGTATCCGCCTATCGTTTTTTCTATTCCTCCGCAGTGAACAACAGGAACTGGGGTTTGTTGGGACTTGCCGTGACCAAGTCAAAGACTGAGGAAACCACAGAGGGGAAGGAAGAGGAGACAGCAGTCTCTACAGAGGAGACAGCGGCCTCTACAGAGGAGACAGAGGCCTCTACAGAGGAGACAGCAGCCTCCACGGAAGAGACAACAGCCTCCACAGGGGAGACAGAGGCCTCTACAGAAGAGACAACCGAAGAAACACGGAAATCAGCAGAAAAGCTGGAATTCAAGGGACAGGATTACAAAGTGGTCATGACCTGTGATGACAAGGCCGGCATCCCGGAGGGGGCGGTCCTTCAGGCGGCAGAGATTCCTAAGGACAGCAAAGAGTATAAAGAATACCTCCAGGAAGCCAGAGAAACCCTGGAGATCAACAAGAAGGCCAATGCCACGGCCCGTTTCTTCGACATTAAGATTATGGACAGAGAAAAGGAGATCGAGCCGTCGGCATCGGTTTCTGTCAACATCACCTATGATCAGCCCATGGTAGTCGGGGAAGGGGAAAAGGTCAGCGTCCTCCATTTTGGGGAGAAGAAGACAGAGGTACTCGATGATGTGAAGTTCAGGACCAACAAGAATGATGACGTGAAGAGTATCACCTTCGAGGCAGACTCTTTCTCTGTGTATGGCATGGTCGGGACAACGATGGAAAAGAATGTTCTTGCCTCTGACGGACACAATTATCGTATCACCGTGACCTGTGGAGCTGATACAGGCATCCCCCGGGACGCGGATCTGGAGGTAACAGAGATCACAGAGGGATCCTCTGCCTATGGCAGGAACTACAAAGAGTACGTGACAAATACAGAGAATGTACTGGGGCTGGATAAGGGTATCGCTGAATACATCCGGCTGTTTGACATTAAGATCGTTGACGGAACCGGAGAGAAAATCCAGCCCGCAGAGGGTAGTAAAGTTGACGTGAAAATAGAGCTGGCCGATGCCGTAAGCAGTGACCTTAGTATTGTTCATTTTCCAGATGAAAGCCTGGATGGGGATGTGATAACGGATGCGGATATCCTGTCGGCAGAAGATGAGAAGGGCATCATCGTATCTTTTAAAACCTCCGGCTTTTCCGCTTATGCGATCGTGGCAGGGCCAGAGGAAGGCATCGGTGATAACAGCAGCGTGAAAACACTCTCGGATGTGGCGAATGCCGCCTCAGCAGGGGAGTGCCTGTATCTGTCTGTTAAACGAGACGGGAATAACGAAGAGTATTTTACCAGCACGCCTAAAAACAACAATGTACTGGAAGTCAGTGCGGATATTGATCAGGCAGCCAAATGGGTCCTTGAACCGGCTGAAGGAGAGAATGCCTACTACATTCGTACGGCAGAGGGTAAATATATCCGGCAAAAGACGAACAACAATGATGTCGAGCTGACTAATAATAAGGGTTCAGCCTCGGTATTTATCATGGAGCAGCCTGAAGCAAACAGCGGTCGTTTCACCATCAAGCTCAGCACGGAAAACAGATGGCTGCAGTATTCCAGAAGCGGTCAGGGCATTCGTCTTTATACAGATGCAGATAATACAAATAACAGCCACGTTCATATCAGCCTGGTGAATCCTCCTGAAATCGAGAGTGACCCGTATGATCTTCATAATAAAAGCTACGGCCTGATGAACTGGAACGGTGGCGCAGCGGGCAAAGCGCTGATGAACAACGTCACCGGCAATTCTCTCGATGCCAAAATGCTGACAGTGATGAGCACGGCCAACAACTCGAGTCAGTTGTTTGTACCAAATGACAGCGAAATCTCTATGTGGAAATTCCACTGGATCAACAATGATAATTATTATCTGACTACTGACGTTAATGGAAGCACCAAATATCTCAAGATTGATGCGAATGGCCTGTCCCTGGTATCTGAAGCCGATGATAACTGTAAGATCCAGGTGATTCCCGGGACCGGAGTCCATACGAGGGAAATCAGCCTGAAATCCGGAGATACCACGCTTACTTACAGCGGCTCGGTGGACAGCGGCTTTTCCGTCGGCGGCAGTGCAGGCACAGAATGGTTGAAATTTGTTGAACTGTCCAACCTGACAAGTGATTATTTTCTGACCTATTCTGCCAGCAAAGTCAGTGTTTCTGATGAAACCATAACGAACGGCTCCAGAGTAATCGTATATACCCGCAGCTGGAACGAAGAGAAGAAACAATATGACTTTTACGCAATCGGCTCCGACGGCACTCTGGTGCCGGTTTATGAGAACGGCGATTCCATTGAGTGGGTCAGCGGTCAGATCAACAAACTGCTATGGAATTTTGTGGAGTATTATTGGGAAAATACAACGGATCCCAACTATTACTATGAACTCTACAATCAGTATTCAGAGAAGTATATTGCGCCTCAGGTTACAGGTTCACAGATTCTTTCTGCAGATGCCATCGGTATCAACCTCAATGGAAGACGCGACGGAAAGTATTACTCAACCATTCTTGCCTGGGATGAAACCAACTATTCCTACGTAGGTCTGAAGGTGGAGGACGGCCGTATCGTTCCATGTCCGAAGAACGAGGCAATGGACTTTTACTTTGCCGTCATGGAGGATCTGAATGTCGATGACAACACTCATACGGTAGATACGGTGAATCACACTCAGTACGGCATTACGATGAAAGTCATTGATCTGGAGAATGACAACACGCTGAACGGCGATATGAACAAGTTTCTGGGGAGCAAGGAAGGCGGTGCCGTCACAACGCTTGTGCAGGGACTTCTGTCCACAGACCTTAAAGATGATGGATATCCGATGGCAACAAAGGAAGGAGGAGAATCTCTCGGAAGTCTGTATAATGGTGCAAAGGAAGTCAACCACCTGTTCATTGAGAGTACCTATCATTCAAGTGGTTATTTCGAATACGACAGCACGCAGAATTTTGCCAGCCTCGATGGCAATAATTTCAAAGTATACAAGGAACTGGGAACATATGATGCTTCCAGTAAGCCAACCCTGAAGCATGGACAGTTTTTCCCCTTTAACGATCTGGCGGCAGGAGTATTCGCCACCGTGAACGACCAGAATCTCTACACAATATCCGCAGCCACACCGTTGCCTGACGGTGATCCGAGGAAGTACGAAAGGCTGTATTCTATCGAGAATAATGGAAAAAAGGCAGACTGCTATTTTGCCCTGGAGCTGGAAGCCGGCTTTACACAGACACCGAGTGGGAAAGATGCCTGGGGGCATGATATCATATTCGAGTTCACCGGTGATGATGACTTCTGGCTGTATGTGGACGGAGAGCTGGTGATTGATCTTGGCGGTATCCACAGCGCAGTGCCTGGCAAGGTGAATTTCAGAACCGGAGAGGTAAATGTAAATGGAACGCAGACTACTCTGAGGGAATTGTTTTACCAGAATTACAAAAAAAGAGGGCATACGGATGCAGAGGCGCAGGCCTATGTGGACAGCAAATTCGTCCTGAACAGTGAGGGGCAGTACGTCTTTGAGGATTTTTCCAATCACACCATGAAGATTTTCTACATGGAGCGCGGCGCCGGCGCTTCCAATCTTCAGATGCGGTTTAACCTGGCGGCTGTCAAAAAGGGAACTGTTCAGCTGAGCAAGGAGCTTTCCGGTGTGGATAAAGCGGAATCGATCAGGGCCGAATTCCCGTATCAGATTTACTACATGGAAAATGGCGTGGAAAAACGGTTGACGAATTCCCTGCCGGAAGACCCGGATAGTCAGATATCGCCGCAGACTGAGGATTTTGTCTATTATCAGGGAACAAAAAACCCGGTAAAATACCAAAAAAGCCTTAATATCGATGGTATCGTATACGAGGATGTATTCTTCCTCAAACCAGGAGAGGCTGCGGACATCAACTTTCCGGAAGGTGTGACAGAATACAAAATCATCGAGTGCGGCATAAACACAAATGTATACGATTCTGTAACTGTCAATGGAACGGAAATTGAGGGTACTTCGGTACCAGGTACTCAAAATCGGAAGGATTACGGTATTGATTATAACACCACAGATAATCGCGCAAGGGTAAACTACGTCAACAATGTTAATCCGGATGCGCTCAAAACTATCACGATTACCAAGAAACTATATAAAGAGGATGGAGAGACTGAGATAGACTATGGTGATGATCAGACGCCTTTCACATTCAGGCTGTATCTGGCGTCCGAATTTGAGGATCTTGCAACGGTAAACATGCACACCTATCATGTGAAAAATCCACAAGGATATTACTGCCTGTGGGATCCGGCGCAGCAGAAATTCGTGCTGATCGGGGACGGAATCAGTGACTATGCTGATCTGACAGAGGAGGAGAAAAACGCTTCCAGCGTCAATTTCACCACCTCCGGATATGGTTCCATCGGCAAAATCCCGGCAGGGTATACGGTGGAGATCCGCGATGTCCTGGTTGGCACACAATACCGTGTGGAAGAGCGCCCCTGGGAAATTCCGGACGGGTACTCGTTCCAGAAGTATGACGAATACCCCAGTGACGCAAGACTGGTAACCAGAGATGAAGTCAGCGGCGTAGAAGGGACTATCGTTGCCGGAGCAGCTGCCAATCATCACGTCGATGTCTGCAACCTGAGGGGATGGGGCCTGCGCATGAACAAGATCTGGCGGGATGAGAACTACATGTCTGACCGCGCGCCAACATATTTTGCCGTGTTCACCCACGAAACAGACGATGGCGAGCTGACAATGGTTCCCGACACTCTGCGCAGACTTAACTACACAGTGAATCCACAGACGCTCTACTGGTATTTTCTTCCGCTTCCGGTGGACGTACCATTTTCAAATTATGAAATCCGTGAAGTGACTGTTTCCGGCGAACCGGATGTGGATGCTGATGAAGTTGTAACAAATGCTGAACAGCTGACAGTAACTCCGATCAAAGAAAATGGAGAACTCAAAACTTCCGGAAAGCAGAAAGGAGAAAGTCAGACTTCTGAGTTTACATACAGCGTACATTATGACAAAGGCGTCATACCAGACGACGCCAATGTTCGCGTGGACACCGTGACCAATGACCGGCCAGGCATCATATTGAAAAAAGAGGACTGGAAAGGACAGCCCCTGTCCGGCGCGACATTCACGTTGAAGGATTCTGATGGTAATGAGATCGGCACTTTTACGTCCGATGAAAACGGGCAGATAACCACTGCCTTTCTGAGCGAAAACAAGAATTACACACTGACCGAGGTGTCTGCGCCGCAGGCCTACTATGGTCTGGAAAGGCCGATGACCATTTCATCAAACAACGGTAATATTACTGTCAGAGGTGTAGATGCTGCGTATTATACACTGGCCCAGGCGCAAGGCACTAATCTTGCCACGCTGATCATAAAAGACAGGCCGCGCACATTCCAGGCCGTCAAGAAAGACGGGGACACGGGTACGCCGATGGATGGAGTGACCTTTGCCCTTCACAGGCAGGTGACGGTTGATGGCACAACTACCATTGATACGAATCCAATGCCTGGCTATGAGCGCCTGGTAACGAATGAAAACGGAGTAATTCCAAAGATTGACAACACTTTGCCGGCTAATGTTTACGAACTGCGAGAAACAACACCGGATGGTTACAGGCCATTTTCACAGCATGAGAAAATTCGTTTCCGGGTTAGTGAGACGGGCGAAATCACGATGATCAGCACGGATCAGGAGCCCACACCGCAAGGCGTGACTTTAACGAGAACCGAAGCGGAAGATGGCAGTGGGACAATATCCTATCTTTTGACGATTCTGAATTACAGGCAAACAGAGATTACGCTGCAAAAGGAGGATGAGAAGGGGATACCTTTAAAAGGCGCAAAATTCCAGTTGTGTAAGCACGGCTCGACATGGGAAGTCATCGAAAAATACAGTGACATTGACATGACAGAAAAGTCCTCTGTGGTGTTTGAGAATCTGGCAGCCGGGAGATATCGTCTGACAGAGGTCCAGGCACCTGATGGATATGTCATTCTCTCCAAATATGTTTATTTCACGGTCGAATTTGATAATACATCGGGAACTGTACAGGTAAGACTGACTGATGAAGCAGGGACCGGGCCGGCTGTGGACAGCAGTGCCACTGTAGTCGGCACGAAGATTACCGTCAAAAACACTTCCGGCACGGCGCTTCCCTCCACCGGCGGACCCGGCTCCAAACTGATTTATCTCCTGGGCATCATGCTTACAGGTATCGCCGGAGCAGGTTTGTTGATGAAGAAGAGAAGGAACGCAGTATAACCTTTGTTTTTCACAGGGACCATTTTCTATTGTATTTTATATTTTGGAAAATAGTGCCTGGCCAATTACACAAGAATAAGAATCATTGAAACATTGATCCTGAAAGCGGCATTGACCGGAGTTTATGTACTCCGCATCAATGCCGCTTTTTTGTGATATAGAAAATTGCGCTGCATTTCCTTGTTCATGTTGCTTTCCACATTTGGGACAGCCATACATGACATCACCGTAGGAAGGGTCACCAGGATAGAAGGTATATTAATGAATAAAGTATAAAAACAAATAAAAAGACACTGATTACAAAAAATGATATATGAAGAAATAGCGCTTTTTTACAAAAATTAAGTGAGAAATATAGTTAAAATGTTCGAAATGAAGTAGAAAGTCATTTTCAGGTGTGATATGATGTAATAGACATATTAGACATATTTGCTAATTTATCGGTTTGTTAAATTACTATTTATAACTGATATCACTATATAGACTAATTATCCCGAGAACAACTGCAGAATTATGAACAGCTTTTTTTGATATGGCAGATGTTTTTGTGGGAATGATTCTATGAATGATAATTGCTGGAGAACTATCATGACAGACAAGGAATTACAAAAACTGAAGCGGTCAGAACTGCTGGAGCTGATGATCGCGCAAAGCAAACAGATCATCAGGCTGAAGAAACAGCTGGAGCAGGCGGAACTCAAGCTTCAGGAAAGAGAGATTCTGCTGGAGGAATCGGGGAATATCGCCGAGGCGGCCCTGAGACTCAACGGCATTTTTGAGGCGGCCCAGAAGGCGGCAGATGATTATCTTGCAAGTATTCGAAAGGTACACGAAGAAGATGAGACGGTGGGAGAAGAAAGACATAAATAAGAAAGACATAAATAAGAAAGACATAAATAAGAACATAGATAAAAGCCAGGTTCCACAGGGGGCGCCCCCTAGGGAACCCGATTTCCCCTCTCTTCATCAGCTCCAGGCGGAACTGAAGAGAGAGAGGTACCGGATTAATTTCTGGCGGACCCTGCGGTCCACGATATATACCCTGGTGACAGTATCGGCATTTGCTATATTGGTTGCGGTGCTTCTGCTGCCGGTCCTGCAGATCTACGGCAGGTCCATGAGGAGCACGCTGAATGGCGGAGACATTGTCTTTTCCCTGAAAAATGCCGAACCCAAGGTGGGGGATATCGTTGCTTTTTACTATAATAACAACATCCTGGTAAAGAGGGCCATCGCCAGCAGCGGTGAGTGGGTTGATATCGATGAGGACGGCAATGTCTATGTCAACCAGCAGTTGATTGACGAGCCTTACCTGGATGAGAAAGCCCTGGGAGAGTGCAACATCGAGATGCCCTACCAGGTGCCGGAAGGAAAACTCTTTGTCATGGGTGACAACAGAGCAGTATCTATCGATTCTAGAAACACGGCCGTCGGCTGTATTTCTGAAGAACAGATCGTCGGAAAGATCGTATTCCGGATCTGGCCCCTGAACAGAATCAGTGTGATCCGCTGATGAAACCTGCGGCGCATCACAGAGCTGCGCATGGGAAGATGTCTTCGGCATCGCGCAGCGCGCGGGGAATCATCAAGATGATTCCGATTGAATTAAGAAAACATTTTGTATAGAGAAAAGTTGTACTAAGAGGAATGGACGATGGGAAACCAGAGTCCGGAAAGTATGGAAAAAGGAGAAAGGGAATGAAGAATTATCTTAAGGAGCTGAGAGATTTATTTCTGACCCACGGCACATGGTGGAAAAAATGGAAAGGATTTGTCACGGTCATGGCCATGGTGGTTGTGTTCGTGACGACCTATGCCCTCATTCTGCCTGCGATTACCCTGGAAAAAGATGAGGGAAAGCCGGAGCAGGGCGTATATCTTGAAAATGTGGAGAGAGGATCCACTGCATCACTGAACAAAGACAGTACGGCAGATCCTTCGGAAACCAGTTCGGAAGAAGATCTGGCACTGCCGGAGGATGAGTCCGATGTGGCGATTGCCCCGCTGACTGAAGGGGACGATGCTGCAGCCTCTGATGAAAAGACCGACGATGACGATCAGTCTGTCGAAAATCAGTCTGCCGACAATCAGTCTGTTGACAATCAGAAAACTGCTTACGCAGAGGGTGTGTACTCTGCAAAGGGAGACGGGTATACCGTTTTTCTGGATCTTAAAGAAGAAATGAAACTTCCGGAAGATATCCGTGTTACTGTAGAGGATATCACGGAGGATCAGACAAAACCGGCAGTTTATCGTGCTTACACGACAGCTGTCGCCAGGGCGGCCAAGAGAGAAGGCCGGGGAGAGGTAAGCTCTGTCCGGATCTTTAAAGTCGCTCTTTTTTCCGGTGACAAGGAAATCCGGACCAGGGAAGATATCGATGTCCTGGTGGTACCGAGGCCCGGTGACAAGATCAAGAATGGGGAAGAAGCCCACGCTCTTGCTTTCAGGGGTTCTGCGGCCTATATGATAGATGATCTTGCCACAGAGATAAACGGACACAGAGTATCCGCCTACCGTTTTGTATATCCGTCCACAGCCGGTAACAGCAACTGGGGTCTTATGGCCGTCGCTGTGACAGCTCCCAAGGCTGAGGACGAGAATAACGAGGCTTCCACAGAGCTAGTCCCTGATGAGGAGAAGCCTGCATCCACGGAAGCAACGGAGGAAGTGGCTGCATCCACAGAGAAGACAGCATCCACAGAAGCAACGGTAGAAGTGGCTGCGTCCACAGAGGCAACAGAAGAAGTGGCTGCATCCACAGAAACGGAAGCTGCCACAGAGACGAAAGAAGATAACCGCAAGCCCGCCGAAAAACTGACCTATCAGGGTGAGGACTATAAGGTTGTCATGACCTGTGATGAGAATTCCGGCATCCCGGAGGATGCAGAACTACAGGTAACAGAAATCGCCGAGGGCAGCAAAGCCTATAAGAAATATCTCAAAGAAGCCAGGGAAACCCTCGACATGAATAAGAAAGCTGATCCCAAGGCCCGCTTCTTTGATATCAAGATCATGGACGGCGACAAAGAGATCGAGCCCAAGACACCGGTATCCGTCAAAATCAGCTACGACCAGCCTATGGAAGTCAAGGACGGCGACAAGGTGGATGCTCTGCACTTTGGCGAGAAGAAGACCGAAGTTATCGAGGACCTGAAAGTAAAGACCAACAAGAACGACGATATCAAGAGCGTCACCTTCGATGCAGAGTCCTTCTCTGTTTACGGTGTAGTTACCTATACGGTGGATTTTGAATATGAAATCAATGGAAAGATCTATCGATTCAGTATGCAGGGTGGAGAATCTGAGAGTATCAGGAAAATCATCCAGGCACTGGGCATTGTAGAGAATCAGGATGAAGCAAGTGAATTTGTAAAAGATATAGCAGATGTCACCTTCAGTAATCCTGAGTTGGTTAATGTTGTCCACAAAACCAAAGTGTTGGGCGTTTTTGGCAGTGAAGACTGGGTGCTGGAGTCTCTGAAAGCCTTTACCAGTGAGGAGACCCTGCTGATTACGATGAATGACGGTGCGCAGTTCGCCATCAAGGTGACAGATGCACAGTACACAACCGATCTTAACAGCCTGCAGACGGGGATTTCTGTTACCATAAACGGAGAGGAATTAAAAAATGGTGACAAGATAACTGTTGATAAAGGAGATAAGTTTAATCTTCATCTGGATATTGCAGAAAATGATTTCTTCCAGTTCCCTGATGACGGTACTGAGATGGTGTACCAGCTTCCTGCCGGAATTACACTGGATAGTGCCACGACGTATATTACCATAAACATGGGTATTGACGGTAAAGTATACCGGAATAAACTGGTTTACGATCCCGTAAGTAATACTCTTAAATTGACATGGAACACAAAGGATCCTAAGTTTGATACGTTAACATCAAATGACAATACCAAGATCAGTCTTGATCTTTCCGGGTCCTTCAATGAGGATGCGACGCATGTTGATTTTTCGGGAGACCTTGGGGTTGATGTTGAACATGCAGAACATCATGATGCTAATATAGAAAAGTCCGGACAGATCTACATGGCGGGCGAGTCTGGCAACCCATATGGCAATCAGCCGGCAATTAAATATACAGTAACAGTAACTTCTGATGGGACTACCACGGTCAATGTAAATGACGTGGTGGAAGGATCTGCGGTAACTCTTGATACGACAAACTGGACTGCAACCAGCAATAAAGGTACAACAATTACCCCAACCTTTACTGGGAAAGGTTTTTCTCTGAATAATCAGTCCCTGCAGGATGGAGAAGTGGTAACGATAACCTATTGGGGAAAGGTTGATACTTCTAAAATCAATAATGTAACTAATGTCAGCTACTCTGAAACAGGTAATAAGGTTACTTTGACAGGTGATAGTTTCCCTGATAAGGAAGCTACACATTATGAACATCAGGTAGGGACCAGAAATGTTTCAAAAGTTTCTACAGGTGTTGAGAATACTGGAGATAATGAACAGACCGCTTCATGGACTATAAAGGTAAATGAGAACCCTACTTCTTCAATAGGGGGAAGCACCATAACGGATTCTATTTCGGACAATTCAAAGGCAGTAATGTCCTATGATACAAGCACGAAACCTTACTTGACTGTACGTGATGCTTCTGGGAATATTGTCAGCAGCAGATCAGGGCCGTTGGAATGGTCAGCACTTGGTGTGACGAATCCATCAACTCAGAAGACCTGGACGTATAATATTCCACAAAACGATGGGGCATATTCCTATGAGATTACTTATAAGACCATCGTTGATACCAGTAGTATGAGTGGTCCGACTTCTGTTTCCAATAATGTAGAAACGCAAAATGGAAGTTCTACAGGTACTGCCAACGTCGGACCAAAACCGGAAGATCAGAAGTATACGATAACCAAGAACAAAGTCAGTGTGGATGAAGAAAAGACGACTTGGAGTATTACGGTAACTGCTGAACCCGGACAATATAACAGTTTTGTAATAACAGATATTTTCCCGACAAAAGATTATTATGGAAGATTTTTTGTTGATGGATATGAAGTTGATTCTGCAAAAATTGTAGGACTTGAGGGAGATGAATGGGCTGATATTGTTACCTATCAAGACTACATGAACAAGCAAGAAGCAATAAAAGCAGGTGACAATGAACAGATAAATAAAGTTGAATTTGTATTCTATAAGGATGGAAAGAATTCAAGTGACAAATCACATCCGGGATTAGATGCCACATCACAAAGAACTTTTACCATTGAGCTAACATCCATCAATAGTAAAGCGTGGATTGAGGAGGCGAAAAAAGGCGAAGATGAAGGTACATTGTCTCACAACAATACTGCGCTTGTAAATAATGTCAGTTCAAGTAAATCAGTTGAACCCATGTCGAAGACTGTATATAAATACAGAAAGCAGGGGGCTCCTCAAAAGCCTGTCCTTGGTCCTGATGAATATACGGACTCTGCACGATCCGGTGGAGTATCGTATCCGATGTATACTTTCCGCATAATTGCAGGCGGCGTCGATGAGGATACGGTCGTTATTGAAGACAATTTTAATACAGATTTGTTCAAAGTGTATGTGCCGAATCCGATGGATCGGAATAAAGCACCGCAGTTTTGGGGTGGAAATGGAGATCCCAAATACGCACATAATGAAGAAATCGCAAATTATGACGATTTCACATTTGTTGAAAGTGATGGGAAAGTCACTTTTACAGCAACAAATATCCCGAAGGATGATGCAGCATATTATTCATTCTACATGGTGGAATATAATCTCATTCCAAAGAGTGAAGAAGCTTGGAACACGATAAAACAGATGGCATTGGAAAATGGTGGAGAATATATCTTTACAAACACTGCCAAATATGATGATTCTGAAGCTGAAATTGACTTTAAATATAATTACAATGTAATTGATAAGAGCTCTGTGGCAGAGGGTGATGAGAACCTTACACTATTAAAGTACACCATTAAGATTAATCAGGATAAACTGAAACTGAATAACGGAGAAATGATGACTTTGACAGATACTTATTCGACGAATCTGTCTGTCGATTTTGGTTCTATCTCCGTGACTGCAGTTGACAAAAATGGAAATGACCGGTCTTCGGAAGTGACCTGGGATTATCGTGGTCATGTTGGTACATTTACCATTCCTGATGAGACGTATGTTGAATTAAAGTATAATGCCCGGGCAGTCGGAGACCCCGGCAGTGTTCAGACCGTATCCAATACTGCTTATATGGAAGGATACAGTGATACGGAGACCAAAAACCAGGTTGTAGATATCGCGGGTGACGGTTCTTCAGAGCGTGTGAGAATCCGATTATTGAAGTTTGCTGCAGATCATATGGAAGGCGGACTTGATAAGGCCGTGTTCCGGTTATTGGATCAGGATATGCATCCTATAATCGATAAAAATGGTGAGGAGGTTACTTTCACAACCGGTACAGGTTATTTAAATAAGTATGGCGTAATTCATGCAGCGGCTGATAAGTTGGATTATGTGGACAAGGGTACCGGAGATGAAGCATCGTATGACACTGGTGTCTATAGGACCGATTTGAACGAATCCGGTCAGGCCAAATGGGACAGTGGCGCAATTGCAAATCCGACCTCTGATGCAGACAAAATTGTCACATATGAAGATCTCAGTAAAGAAGGTAGAGAGAGACTTGGTATCTCACTGCATTCCGGTTTTGCGGAAATCTATATGAATCAGAAAGAGCAGGGATATGCTCTGAAAAAAGAGCGAGTCTACTATCTGGAAGAGATCAAGACTCCGGTGGGAGAAAACGGGGAACAGTACGAAAAAACAAATGTAAAGTACAGCTTCCTCATTACGGATCAGGCCGATTATTCTGCCCCCGGTGGCATATATGTATATCATAACAACGATATCATGACCGTCAGAAACTGGGAGACGGAAAAGGCATCCCTGAAGATCTCAAAGACTTTTACCGGTAATGTCGAATTGACAGATGCGCAGAAGAATCAGGTTACATTTACCGTTAAAAAGAAAAATGATCAGGGTGAATTTGTAGATTTCCCAATCGATGTGTACAATTCTGAGACCGGGCAGGTCGAAAAGAAGGCGACATTTACCTATGGCGATGTAAAGGATGTAGACGGTACACCGCTCTTTGTAGACGGAGTACTGACTATTGATGACATCGAAGCAGGTGAATATCAGGTACTTGAGTCAAACATTGAGATAGACGGTTCTCAGACTATCCATTACAGAACAGAGTATCTGGTGGATGGAGAGAAACAGACGGCAACTGATTCCGGTGTATCTGTAACCATCACTGATAAGGATATTCAGGATAAGGTTGTTCATGATGTTGCAGTTACCAACTCCTATTTCACTAACAAGTATCAGATTGTTAAATACGCATCAGATACAGCTCAGGTTCTTGGAGGAGCGAAATTTAAACTTGTCCGTGTTGATGCCAATGGTACAGAGACAACTGTCAAGGAAAATCTGGAAACGAATAATGAAGGCAAATTAGATCTTCAGTGGACTAATAACACATGGGACAGCAGTTTTACATTTGAAAAAGAGAAGCTGTATTATGTCGTCGAAACAGACGCACCTACAGGATTCGTCCTTCCGGAGTCTCCGGAAAAGGAGTATTTCTATTTCTCATCTGATCCGACAACCAGTGAGACAAGCACTTGGAAGCCAGGCGGGGAGTTGCCGGCTGGGGAGAGTGCTGTAGATATTTCGACAGGTTACGGATCCGCTAATGTGCCGAATAAGCGAGACAGTTCAAAGACATACATTTCTGTAGACAAGAAATGGGTTAATTCGCTGGGACGTGACATCACCAGTACTATGACAGACGCGGAAGCAGTTAATGTTCATCTGTACAGGACGACAGATAAACCTTCACAAGGTACGGTTATCACTGATGGAGACACAGACAATGCGAAAGATGCGTCTGAGTTAAAGACATTAACTATTAAGAAAGGGAATACAGACATCAATAAGCTGTACTTCCTTCCTGGAGATCAGGTTCAGATAGCTGTTGTAGGAGAAGGTTTTGATGACAATACCAAACTAAACTTTAATTACAATGATCAGCAGGCTACAGTAAGTACTGAGAAAAGAAGGACCTGGGTTTTAACCATGTCCAACAGCGATGCCACGGCAACCTTAAGCGGTATTGACAGAGCTACCAGTATTTCTCCGGTAAATATTACTGCTGCGAATCGGGTTTTCGTTCTCACGAAATCTCAGGCTGAAAGTGTCAAAAAAGATAGTAGTTTTGACGAGGAGACAACATTAAATGCGTCAAATGAGTGGACGCATACATTCACTGATCTTGAAGTTACCAACAATACCGGTCAGACTTACTTCTACTATCTTGTAGAAGATGAAGCGACGAAGGATACCACATATGATGTGGGATCAAAATCGATTACAGTCACTAATAAGGCACCGGATCAGCTGGAAGTAAATAAAAAATGGGAGGATTCAAAAGGCAATAATATAAATGATCAAAAAACTGACGGTAGCATCACCTATGAGCTTTATCAGGTAGAGAATCCGCTGTCAGTCGGACCGTATACCGGAACCGGAGAATACAATGTAAATATAAACGGTTTAAATACAGATGGTGAATGGAATCATGTAAAGCCGAGTCTAACGGGACATACGGATAAGATTAAAGCAGGCTCGAAGATTACGTTTACTATTGAAGCTAACAGTGCTAGTAATCAGAATTTGACAGGTGAAGTGACTGTTACTGGGGCTAACGACATCAGTGATATTAATGAAGAAGTTCCTGTAGATCAGGGAGGATGGTCTGCAAATTATCACAAAAGGACAATAATTGTTGATAATGTAACGAGCGATATCACAATTAGCGGAATTATCGAAACTAATACTATATTGGATCTTAAATCCAATGTAGATGAAGAGCCAACAGAAGCTTCAACTGATTGGGATGATCTTACAAAGAACAAGATGGGTACCATTGTTGTAACTCATGATAATGCTACTTTAACGAAAGAGGCTTCCTTTGATGATGATAACTTCCGTGTTACACCTGGTTCAAAAGCATGGTCGTCCCTTGTGTATAATCTTCCGTCCAGTGGAACGAAAGACGGCAAAACTGTTAATTACACCTATTATGTTGTGGAAACGGCTGCAAATGGCTTCACGCCGCCATCCCCACTGCCTGCTTATCAGGTCAATGGAGAGACAGTTACCAATGCAAATGGTCTTCCGGGTGATACCATTGTAATCGTTAATAAGCAGGAGAATGGCTCTGTAAAAGTAACTAAGAACTTTGCCGGAATCGATCAGAATCAGTTGCCAACTGACTTCAAAGTGACTGCTGTGTGGACTGAGGGTACGGAAGAGAAATCTGTTGAGCTTACACCTTCAGGTACTCAACCTGAAAATGTGACTCTTACCGGAACATGGCCTGATTATACCTGGACGATTAATGAGATTCCTATCGGTACAGAAGTTACATTTACCGAGACGGGATATGATGTAGCAGGATATGATGTGGTAGTAACCGGATCAGCCACGGCTGATGATAAAACGACAGCTACTGCGACAGCTGCAAAAGATACACCGGGAGAGGCATCCTTTACCAATACATATGAAAAGAAGGTAAAAGACTTTGAGTTCACCAAGGAATGGCATGACGCAGATGATAAGAAAGTAGATACATGGAAGACAGGTACTACGATTAAAGTCAACGTCTATAGATTCCTGCAATCAGACAAAACCGTCAAAGAACAAATCGGTACATACGAGATTACTAAGACGGAGACCGGATTCAATATTTCATCTGGTGAAGGAGCCCCTGAATTAATTAATAAACAAGGAACCTTCACATTCCAGTTAAAAGCACTGGATGCTTATGGTGAGATTAATGGAAAGGCCGGCGACCTTGACTACTATGCACTTGAGGAAACGGTCGAAGGATACAAAGATCCTGTCTACACAAATATTAATCCGGAAACGGGAGCCAAGACAACTGGAACGGAGGCTCTTGATAAGGGAACAATTATCAATCGTCCCGTAGATGCCTATGAACTTCCGTCTACCGGTGGATTGGGAACAAGAATGTTTACGATCCTGGGATCAGTTCTGATTCTTGCAGCGGGTGTCCTGCTCTTGCGGAGGAGACTTGCGGTGAAAGGAGGTGGTGACCTCTTATGATTGTGGAACTGTTAGGATACCACATCAGAGGAAAACCGCCTCTGACCGGGGTAAGAAATGAAAGGGTCGATTCGGGAGGATTCCATACAAAAAGATTCTCCCGTACGAAAGCCCGTGTGAGGCTGTGGCTAAAATCAGCCTCACAGAATCCTCGTTCTCCAAATGACAGGATGGAGACAGTACGTGTTTGTAACTTGTAGAGTTAAAGAATAAACCTTCCAAATTGACTCAAAAAGTATTAGAAAAGAAAGGAATAGTTTATGAAGAATTTAAAGAAGATTATGGCTTTAGCAATTGCCATGGTGATGGTGCTTTCAATGAGTATTAGCGTGTTTGCAGCAGATGGTGACACACCGGCGGCCGCAACAACCAAGACGATCACAATTAACAACGGTAAAGCAGGTCACACATATACATTATATCAGATCTTTAAGGGCAAAGTGGATGGTGCTGAGCTTACCGACATCCAGTGGGGAACTGATGCACCTGCAGCGATGAAGACCACTTATGCTACTGCCGCAGCTGCTGCAAAAGCAATTGCAGAGCAGAATGATGCACGTGCGTGGGCACAGAGCCAGACATTTACAGGCGGAACGGCTAAGGCTGTTACGACAGATGGCGAAGTTAAATTTGAAGGGTTAGAAGAAGGTTACTATGTTGTCATTGACACGAACGGGAATACTACTCCTGTAGAAGGAGACTTCTCTTCTGCAATTATTGTTAAGGTTGTCGAAAACGTGACCATGGATCTTAAGGGCAGCATTCCTTCTTCTGAAAAGAAAGTCGCTGATGTAAACGATAGCGAAAAGGTTCAGCCTGCTCTTGCTGATGTAGCAGATGCTGATTGGAAAGATTCCGCAGACTATGATATCGGCGATAAGGTTCCGTTTGAGCTGAAGGCTACTACAGCTGATAATGTTGCTGCATACAAGAAATATCATATAACATTCCAGGATAAGCAGTCTGCAGGTCTTGATGCTCCGACATCCTATACTATCACTGTTCTTGGACAGGAGTTTACACTTACTGCTGGTGGCGAAGCTGTAACAAAGACAACTGCTAATGGGACAAAGATTACCGTCTCCAATGCAGCACCTGAAACCGATTATACTTTTGCTATCAAAGTTGAATTTGAGCCTGCCGCTGTTGGTGAAGCTGCAGCAGCTACGTATCTTAACGCAGAATGCAACAGCAAAGATATTATTGTGAAGTATGAAGCTACTCTGAATACAAATGCTAAAATCGGAGCAGAAGGAAACCCGAACGATTCTCATATCACATATTCCAACAATCCAGAAGATGAGGATGGAAGTGACGAAGGAAAGACTCCGGAAGATACCGTAATCGTATTCACTTACAAGACAACTGTTGACAAGGTCGATGAGACCGGCGCTGCTCTGAAGGGTGCTGATTTTGCACTTTACAAAGAAGTTCCGCAGGCTACAACTGGCGCACAGTCAGGTCAGGCTATCAAAGCAAACTGGGATACATCTGTGAAGAACGCAGCTACAGCTCTTGCAGATGCAAAATACTATGTTGTTGCTGGACAGAAGGGAACTGTTACTGCGGATACAACTCAGTTCTCCTTCAATGGTATTGATGACGGTACATATGTACTTGTAGAGACCGCTGTTCCGACAGGTTACAATGCTTGGACTGCTAAAGAGTTTACAGTTAGTGCAACACATACCGATGGTGACGAACCGGCTCTGTCAACACTGACTGGCACTGATCCCTTTGCTGGAGCAGATAGTTGGACTGGTGAAGTCAAGATGGAAAAGAAGAATGGCTCTGAATACACTACAGCTTCTGGCGAAATGTACACTGAGATCGAGAACAAGTCTGGTGCAGAGCTTCCGAGCACTGGTGGCATCGGTACCACGATCTTCTACGTACTTGGTACGATCCTTGTTCTCGGCGCTGGCGTTCTCCTGATCACCAGAAGAAGAATGAACGCAAAATAAGAATTCTCTCACGAACATCTTATTTGAAGGATTTCATGAAGAACCAAGAACCAATGAATAATTAATCGTCATTGATTGACAAAAAATTTACGGGGACGGTTTCCATAGACACAATTACAAGAGTGTCATTGGGAACCGTCCCCGTTATATATATAAGGATTAATATACCATCGCCGCAGATATCAACGCTTACACTGTAAATGCTAAATAGTCTATGTATGGTCCACGAGTGTCTAAAATGAGATAATCTCTATATCTATCACAGTTACTTTGAAAACTTGCAACACTTGAGTGAAGTATTCAAAGTCCATGACAAGGAGTTATCTCAATGGAGGAAATCATACAAGTTCGTATGAACATTTGGGAAGCCTTGATCAAGGCCAGACAGGAAAGTTTACAGACCGTGTAATAATGGTGTTCCAACAATGATGAGAAGCATTAATGCACCTGCATGCTTAGAGAGTGCCAGACACTTGATTAGATGCACATAATAATCTGAATCATCGTCTTCCACAGCATTTTTTATATTTTTTCCCTGACCCGCAGGGACAGGGATCATTAGGATATATTTTCTTCTGTATCATGGTGACCGGGCCATCTATGCCGTAAGGCATGTGCATCACCTGAAGATTTGTGGCACTAGATTCAAAGTCCAGTCCGAATCCCATCTTCTCAATTTTCGGTGCTGCCTCTGCCAGCATCTTGGCTGCTTGCGAACTGCCAGGCATTATGGTGGGCATATTGCCCTGACCAAATCTCTTTTTAGCCCTTAATTCATCAGGGCTATGTCCCCTGTTATACCGGATTCTGGTTCCGTTCATAAGTGATACGCACAGATCCATGACTTCATGAAGCTGAGCATCATTTTCAAGTTCGATCAGATCCAAAAACCACTGTATGATGTCATGCATATTCTCGTTTGAAGTAATCTTATCCCACAAAACCAGGAGAATGTCTTCCACGTCTTCTGCAGAGAACTGAAAATGTTTGCTGATGTATTTTCGCATCTTCTGATATGCCGGCATTGAAAGCAATGCTCCTGTTTTAAAAAGCTCCTCTACTTCAGATACTGTAGGGATATAGTAATCTTTATCCGCTTGATGCCTTCTAAGGCGAAGCAGGGCATCTTGATTCGTAGCGTATCCGGATTCCAGGAAAATGTCATCAAGCCTGATCGACCACAGTCTGTCTTCCGGAAAGTGATTATATATCTCAACCAACTCAGCCGCTGTCATTTGGAAACCTTTTTTTGTATTGACCACATTGATGAACTGTTCTATCGGCGTAAATCCATACATAGCTTCTGTCCAATAAAGGCATTTCCACACCCAGGAAGCCCGCTTGCGGTAGGATTCAAATTTCTTATCCTTAATCTTTTTCCAGATTTCGGCCACATCATCAAAAATGTAAAATAACTCCCCGTCAACGGCAGCAAAGTCCATTTCATTGAAAACACAAGCGTCGTTACACTCATCCTCTGTATAGGTATAATATTCACCAATGCCCTTTTCAAAAAGCTGAATTGCCTTATTGTCAAAAATAGACATCCTATAAAACATCACATCAGGATCCAGGAGTCTTTCGACAATCGCATCAATGAGAGCGTCTTTCCTAAGACGGGATAGCTTTGTGAGCCCGATATTATAGGCAAAACTCTTCAGATCTTCTTTATTATAGAGCTTAATTTTCTCTTTTAACAACATACCTTTATACACCACTTCCATCTATGTGCAGGATGTCTGGCCCCCTATGCAGTCATATGTATTAATGCACTTTCATGCGTAAAGTGCCTGGCACCCTATGCAGCCATATGCATTAATGCACCTGCGTGCGTAAGGTGCCAGGCACCCATACGTAAGGTGTCAGGCACCTGATTAAAGGCTCCTGATTAAATAAATTTATCAAGAAAAAGAGTAATTCTCTGTACGGTATCTTTTGTAAAGTGGAGGATTCCTCCGGACTATCTGTAGCTTTTTACGAGTATTACCCTTTAATTATTATTGACAATATCTTGCTCAAAAGTTCTGTCTGTCCGCCTTTGATCGAGAAATATACATGTCCGCTTCCTGCTCTGTTATGTGAAATTGGGATGTAAGCTTGTTTTTGATTTCATTTTCATCCAGATGCATCTCATCTCGATAAATAGCAATTGCCTGCAACAGGCTTCCTTCACGCAGCCCTTCTTCTCTGCCTTCCCTTCTTTCATCCATCAGTGTGGCCTGTAATGCCCATAAGGTCATAAGCTTTCCCTCCGTTTCCCGGTCATTTTTGATCCGGCGAATAGATTCCTGCAACCGGTGGACATAGTCGTCTCCGGAATCGAATTCGCTTTCCTCAACCGATTTTTTCGTATATTCCAGGAAAGTGACAAGTTCTTCAGGGACGTCTTCTCTGTTGCTCCCTCTGTTATTCAGAATGATTGTATGCCTTCCATCTGGGATATCAAGATCCGGAAATTCCAGGCACCGGCTGTCTATCCGATAACGATAGCTGGACCTGCCGAAAGGATCATAATCACAGATAAAAATCACATAAGAATCAGGGAGTTGATCAAAATCTGTATTTGTACGAAGCAGAAACATATCCAAAAAGGAATGGTAGTATCGACTCCTTTTTTCTACAGGCGTTTTACGTACCTGCATTTCCACATTAAAGTGACTCCCCTGTTCATCTTTGGCATAGACATCCAACCGGATGCCATGATAATCAGGATGGTACTGCATCGTCATCTCTGTGATGACTTCTACCTGCTTAATCTCCATGTCCAGGATCCGCTCCAGTAGAATCCTGCAGTTCTCCGGATCCTGCATGACTTCACCAAAAAGGAATCCGTCCATGATTGTCATTTCCTGTAAAGTCTTCTTCATCCGAATTCCTCCTTTCAAATTATCCGGAGGAATCCTGTGATTTTATTCTAGCACAGATCAAATGAGAAAAGTATGAGAATTCAATCAAAAGTGCCTGGCACCCTATGCAGACAAATGCATTAATGCACCTGCATGCGAAGGGTGTCAGGCACCTTTTCATCGTTCATAGGTCATCATCAATCCTCCACCAGATAGTCTGAGGCGTATGACCAGAAGTCGCTCAGCTGATCCAGCTTCCAGGAACGGGGAATATCATGTATGAACCACTCAAGATTGTGCAGATTCAGTCGGATTACTGTGTAAGTTCCGTCTTTCCACGTAAAACTGATCCAATTGTAGTTATCTGTGACCCACTCGCCGGATTCTTCTCCAATTTGGATCTTGCAGAACAATTCGATTGCTTTGTCAAGTTCGGCTCCTTCTTTGAAGGTTGCTGTTCTGCCATATCCGCCCTCGTCTATATGGAAGCCAAGCTCCACCGGCGGTTCTTCCTTTATTTTTGATAGTTTCTCATCTCCAAGGGCTTGATAGAGATACTCGCCTTTCTTTGGCACATGTTCCGCAGGAAGGTCAGTCTCAGTTTTCACTGTTTTGATACCGATTTTTACTGCGGCTGGAACGGATTGTTTTCCCCACCTGATTCCATCGTGGGAGAATTCGATCTTTTCATGGGGAGCAATTGCGGTGTCTCCTCCGTCATATATTTCTGAAAAGGATCGGTATTCTTCTCCGTTGTCGTCAATAAGAGCAAAGGTGTAAACCACTTGCATGATTCCCTGGTCTGTCGTATTCTCTATAGTGCCGCTAAAAGCATAGTCGAATCCGCCCGTGTCGGTTCTTTTAGCGGTTGCTTTGTCCAGCGCCACCGTCACTCCATCAGCGGAAACAGGAGAGTCAAAGATTTCAAGGGTTCTTTCTTTCTTATCATCCGAAGAAGTATCCTGGCTTTTTTTCAAAGATCCATCCAGGGCAGACTTCTTTAACGCGTCGTATTCGGCTGCTTCTTTCTTGGTCAGTTCGAATTCTCCGTCATAGGAAAATGTCTCTTCCTCTGTTTTCACATCGCCACAGAAAATGACTCTTTCCAAATCTCTGCAGTACTCAAATGCTTTTTCTTCCAGCTGACTGCCATCACCGCAAAGCAGAAGAAACAGATCATCGCAGTAACCAAAGCTTCTGCTTTTAATCGTTGCACCTGGCTCGACCAAAAGACTTTCGATAGTTTCACAATAGCTGAAAGAACATTTTTCTGTCGTGGCTTCCTGAGGGATCGTCACCACAGCAGGAAGTTTGGCATAGCTGAAAGCGTCCTCCATAATCACGACATTTTCCGGGAACTGAAGCTCATCAGATATCGTGCAGTATTCGAAGGCCTGCCGCCCTATGCTGTGGACATTTTCAGGGAAGGCCACACTCTTAAACTCCCGATACCTGAAGGCCTCTTCCCCTATGTCAGTAACCGGATAGCCATCAATCTCCGAGGGGATCTCTAACTTCTTGTCATCCCCTGCATATTTTACAATGGTGATGGTTTTTTCATCCTCATTCATCCGATATTCATAATCCCCGGATGTGATGGTCTTAACCTCTGCGGCCCGGCCCTTCGCTCCCGCAGTAAAGAGCAGGGCAAAAATCATTATGACAATCCAGATTCTCTTCAAATCCTATCCCTCCCATCTATTGGTTCAACTAATACATAAATTATCGCCACGGTAAAGTGACAGTTGTTCAGGAATCAATATTCCAGCAAAAGCCTGCCATGGCCCGTTTCTATATACCTGTTTACACTTTTTGCAAGTATAGCATATATAGTCTGACTTCTCAATAAATGTTGTGGGAGATTTCTAAAAAAGTGCCAGGCACCTCATGAGGCACTTCAGGATAAAGCGCCAGGCACTCCCGGGAGATATCAAAAGCACCAGGAATCGGCAGATAATTCAGAACTGCAAATCCTTAGCAGAATTCATTGAGAAGCCAGGTTTTGTATGCTATACTTGCAAAAACAAAAGACGGAGGTATGTCCCATGTCGATTACAAAGCAGCCTAACAACACTTACACCTGGTCCTGTGCCATAGACGCAGACTACCACCGGCAAACGTTACGTCCGGGCCTTTATGCATGTATAGGGATAGCCGGATTTCTTCTGATATTCGGGGGGCTGTTGTCCTGGCAGTATCAGGATTGGGAGAATTTCTGGATCGTGGCTGCAAGTACAGGCGTATTCCTGCTGATTACTGCACTTTGCTTTGGTTTTGCCTTTTCTATTAAAGACCCTTATGAGAGTTATGAATTGTCAGATATTTATGTAAAAATTGGCAGCGGCAAATCGTCAGTATATTATGATTTCAAAAAGATCAGACAGGTCAGTTTATATCCCAAATACATTGAAGTTCGGGGAAAGATAAGACGCGCGCGCATTTATGCCCAGGCAGGAGAAGATATGGAGTTTGTAAAGCGGCACATCAGGAATCGGCTGACCGGGGACACGGAAATCAGACACCACTGATCTCTGTCCGTAATATATGTATCAGTAACACACGGGGACGGTCCTTATTGACACACTATCAAAATGTATGTCAATAAGAACCGTCCCCGCGATAATCTATCCCATCAAGGATAATGAATACTATAGTTTCTTAAAGTTATCTCTTGAATTCCTCAGAATAAGATTCGTATAAGAAAGATCTTATTTCGCATTCATTCTTCTTCTGGTGATCAGGAGAACGCCAGCGCCAAGAACAAGGATTGTACCAAGTACGTAGAAGATCGTGGTACCCATGCCACCGGTCTCAGGAAGAGTTGCGCCGGTAAGGTTTTCAACAGTATTATTTTGATTTGTAGAATTAAGTGTGACCTGGCCAACCCCAGAAGTTTCTGCATGAGTTGTACCTATTCTCACGGTAATGTTATCACATTTTACATATCCAGTTGGAACAGTAGTCTCTTCCAAGGTATAAGTCCCAACATCAAGACCTTTAATATCAAACTTACCTGAAGTTCGTGGTGACAGGCACTCCCTCACACAATTTTTCTTATATCAATTTTTGCTTCCCGGATGTAATTCACCGGGATCTGTCTGGGAATATTATATCAAAACATTTTCCTGAAAAAACCCTGAGAAAAAAGCCGACAAATCTTTACCAAGATAGAAATCCTGGTGAACCTGTGATAAAATAAAAAATAACTTATTTGATGAAAGGTGATGGACTGGAAGATGATAAAGCATAAATATGGGAAAATCGTCTCATATATCTTGGTACTGGCTTTGTTGATCACAGGGAGCCTGTTTCTGGGAGCCTGCGGCAAGAAAAAGGCAGCCCAGGTTTCTGAAGGCCACGAGGACAATGTCAAGGCATTTTTATTAATCTTTGATACCCGGTCAGCCCAGCAGCAGCTGGTAAGAGACATGGAAGAGGGGAAGATTCCGACTCGCCTGGTCTGCGAACCCATTGAGATGACCTGGGTGGAGAAGAAGAAAGATGCCTCTGACGGAAAGAAAAAGAAGAAGGAGGACACAGGCCAGGAGGGCAATGATTCCGAGGAAGATGTAGTTGACCGGGATATGGTGCTGGTGGAAAAGGTGATCAAGGACCGGGTTTATGTCATCAAGGATGAGGAGAGGATCAAAAATCTCTATACGGCCATGACAGATATGATTGTGGTGGGGCAGACTGAAGAACAGAATACTGGGAAGAAATGCAGACTGACCTATTATCTGCAGGACGGAACGAAGAGCGTCTTCGAGTTTGATTCTGTGGGCCTGATTAAGATTGGCGGTCAGGTGTATGTGCTGGAGAGCGACGGTTCTTTCTGGAAATTGCTGCCTGACATGTTCTGACAAAGGAGAAGGCTGAAGAAACATGCATGCAGGCCTTTTCAGCAGTGGATTGTTTTGTGGATTTTATGGAAACATATTGAATATTGACATTTAAATATGGTAAAATATTATGAAACAGTTTTTAAGAACGGACGAGATCTTGATTGATCAATAAACCTATAGGGTGAACAGTTCTTTGCGTGAAACTGCGGAGACGACGGAGGGATCTCATCGATGGACTGGAGAAGATGAGACACGAAAACGATGAAGAAATGGATAAAGAATAATTTGACAACACTCCTTTTGATTCTGATTGGTCTCGTGGGAGTCGGGCTGCTCGTTTATCCATCCTTTGCAGACTGGTACAATTCGTTTCACCAGTCCAGGGCAGTGGCCTCCTATGTGGAGGCGGTGTCCAAACTGGATAAAAAGGACTATGATGCGTATCTCTCAGCAGCGGAGGATTATAATAAGGAGCTGGCCAGGACAGGCAATCAGTGGGAACTGTCCGAGAAGCAGCAAAAGAAATACGAGAAGCTGCTGGATGTAACCGGGACCGGGATCATGGGATATATCGACATTCCGAAGATACAGATTACCCTGCCCATCTACCATGGTGTTGACGAAGCCATCCTTCAGGTGGCCATAGGCCATCTGGCGGGAACATCCCTTCCTGTAGGAGGCAAGAACACCCACTGCGTGGTGTCAGGACACCGGGGACTTCCCTCGGCCAAGCTTTTTACAGACCTGGATCAGATGAAGGAAGGCGACACTTTTACCATGACTGTTCTGGACAGGACAGTCACCTATGAGGTGGACCAGATCCGGATCGTGGAGCCCACAGATCTGAGTAATCTGCAGATTGAGAAGGATAAAGATTTATGTACCCTGGTTACCTGTACCCCCTACGGTATTAATACACACAGACTTCTGGTGAGGGGGCACCGCGTGGCCAACGCCAATGGTTCTGCCAACGTGACGGCGGAGGCGCTTCAGATTGAGCAGATGTATGTAGCCATCATCATCGCGATGCCGATTCTGCTGGTGCTCCTGATTATCATGCTGATCCGCACCGGAAAGGAAAAGCGGAGAAAGAAACGGCGTGAGAGAGTTGAAACCGGACTCAGAGCATCGGGGAAAAGGCGAAGGCGAAGGTCCGCCGGCAGGAGAGAAGGTCTTTAAATGAATAATAAATGGAAAAACAGTCATAATGACACAAAGGAGGAAGAGGTATGAAAAATTTGTGGAAGTTAATGACCTGGCTTGTGGTTCTGGGGCTTATGACAGTGGGGATATACACTCCGGCACTGGCCGAGGAGACGGTGGATTTGAGTAAAAAATGCTCGATCACTTTGGACATTGATAAAAAGAAAGAGGCAGAGGGGGGAACTTTTGAGGCTTATCGGCTTGCTTCTCTTGAAGTAATGGACGGGAGATATATGTTTAAAGATCTTTTTGGGGACAAAACATATGAACTCGACGCTGAGTTTCCACCGAAGCTTCTTGAATATTATAACCAGTTTTTGTCAGAAAATGAAATGAAGGCGGCTGCTACGGCTTCGGCCAGTAAGGGTCAGGTGAAGTTTGAGAATCTTGAGCCTGGCATATATCTGATTATGGAGACGGAAACAATTTCCAACTACTCGGTGATGACGCCCGTTCTTATTGCTGTTCCGGAAAAGGATCCAGAAACAAAAAAATATGTCTATGATCGGGAAGGTATTACCAAAAGAGAAATCAAGACTAACCCTGAAGAGGAAAGTACAGTGCCGCCGGATGATGAGGGTGACGATACTATTGACGATGATGAGGGTACTGACAACGAAGATGACTACAGCGGTGACAGTGATGACGATTCTTCCAGCTCCAGAGATACTCTGCCCCAGACAGGTCAGCTTTGGTGGCCGCTGCCCCTTCTGCTCTGTGCAGGTTTAATCCTGATGCTGGTGGGCAGAAAGATCAGAAGATAGCCCGTCGTCAGATGTGACACATAAGACTCACGAGTGAGTATTGAATGAGAGCCTGGCTCTGCTGATCGGAACAGGCACGAACGACAATTGATCCAGTAGAAATGACGGTTCAGGGCCTCTGGTCCTGAACCGTTGAGAATAAAGGAAAGATATCTGATGAATTCATCCAATAAGAAAAGCCGGGAAGGCGGAATAAGAAGTATCCTGGGAACATTGGTATTCCTGATTGGATTTGGGCTCTTTGCAGGTGCAGTGGGCCTTTTTATTTATAATACCTGGGATTCAAATCGGGCAGGTGAAGCCTCCAGGAAGGTTGTGGAGCAGATTGAGAAGCGCCGCAAGGGCAAACCCCGGATGGCTGGGGATCCTGTCTACGAGGAGAAGCGGGAGATGCCCACCATGGAGATCGACGGCTTTCTCTATATTGGTACTTTGGAGATTCCGTCTTTGGACTTGAAGCTTCCGGTTATGCAGAAGTGGGATTACAGCAGGTTAAAGATCGCCCCCTGCCGGTTCAGCGGCAGTTACTTCACGGATGATCTGGTCATCTGCGGCCATAATTACCGGCGGCATTTCAGCCCGGTCAAAGGAATTGACATCGGAGAAAATGTCTATTTTGTGACGGTGGACAACATGGTTTACCACTATAAAGTCAGCAATCGGGAGAACCTGCGGCCCACCAGTATAGAACAGATGATCCGCAATCAGAATAATGTGGATGAGGATCTGGAGATTGCCGGTACCAGCAAAGACAACGGTTATCTTGACTCCGATGAGAGTAATGATCCCGAGAGTTATGGCCAGTGGGATCTGTGTCTTTTTACCTGTACCACAGGAGGTCAGGCCCGGTGTGCCGTGCGCTGCCAGAGGGTTGGCGAGGCCAAGGAGAAAAAGACCAAAAAGGATAAGAAAGACAAGAAAGAGAAGAAGGACAACACTGACAGTAAGGATAAGACAGACAGTAAGGATAAGACGGACAGTAAGGACAAGACGGATCAGCAGGGCAGAAAGGAAATCGGAGAGAAATCATGACCAATGCCGACCGGTTTATCGAAAAATATAAAATATTTGAAAATTTGATCCGCAGCACCTATGGTTTGAAGGACACAGACTCCATCGTCCACTTTCTCTGTGACGAGAGAGAGGAATTTGCCCGTTTTGAGGATGATATCCGTTATTGCCAGCAGGTGCGCAACCTGCTGCAGCATCGGCGAAAGATCAACGGACATTTTCCCGTGGAGCCCTCCTCCGACCTGCTGAATCTGCTGGACCATTTGACGGAGGAGATCGCAGGACGCCTTCGATGCAGGGATATTGCAGTCCCCTTCCAGCATATTTTCCACAAGGGTTTAGATGACGACCTTCAGTCGACAGTCCGGGTTCTGGGAGAGAAGAGTTATGCCCTTGTTCCCATTTTAGAGAACCGGATACTGAAGGGGGTTTTCAATGATCATGCCCTCTTCACTTTCCTGACAGAGAATCCTCAGATTCTTGATACAAAAGAAAACATGTTGTTCCGGGATATGATGCCCTATCTTGATTTCAGGAGCTGGAAACATGAGAGTATTTTGTTTATCCGGGGAGACCAGTTTGTGGATGAGCTGAAGCTGGCCTTTGAAGAACATTTTCAGAGAAAGAAGATGCTGATTGCTGCCTTCATCACGGAGGATGGCAGCGAAGATGGAGAAGTGAGCGGTCTTGTGACAGCCTGGGATATCCTTGGCCACAGCAGATGAATGGCAGGATTGTTGTGATAAACAAAGTCTGAAGACAGGATTGTTTTGTCTCAACCTATAGACAAATTGCCCAAAAAAGTTATAATAGAATTAGTTAGTATGATTTGTAAACAAGGAGGGTAGAATTTTATGGATGCTCAGGAATTATTAACCTATATTGAGGACCTGACCTTTAAAAAGTCCATGAGAGGATATGACGCCAATGAGGTAGATGATCAGCTGGACAGAATCTGTGATGAGATTGAGGCCATCGCAAGGGATAAGGATGCGGAGATCGCTTCTTTGAGAAAGAGTGTGGAGCTTTCTGCCAAAGGAACTGTGAGCCAGGAGTTGGCCAAGACTAAGGCGAAACTGGCCGAAGTCAGCAAGAAGCTGGCAGAGGCTGAGGAAAAAGCTTTCCAGGCTGAGGCGAAACTGGCAGCTGCTGAGAAGCAGGTTGAGGATGACATTCGTGCGACTGAGGCAGAGGTGGCACCGATTGTTAATACAGTTGAGGCAGACGCTCAGGAGGCCTATAAGCAGTATGTCAGAAATGCAGATTTGCTTTGCAGACAGCTGGATGCCCTTGATGCGAAAGAAACTGAGATCATTGAGAAAGCCAGAAAAGAGGCAGATGAGATCGTGCACAAGGCCCGCGCAGATGCAGAGAGCATCATAGGAAAGGCCAATATTGATGCTGAGATTCTTCTGAAAGAGGCTGAGGCAAAGAAGACAGCCTTTGAAGCCCTGGCAGAACAGAGAGATGATATTCTGGCGAAACTGAAAGCGATTGCTGAAGATACAGGTGCCCTGGTGGACAAGCACATTGAAAAAGCTGAGGCAGCTGCAGAAGAGCTCTTATCCGAGGAGTATGAGGAAGAGGATGAGGACGAGGAAGAAGATGCGTCCGAGTCTGATACTGAGGAGTAGGACAGCGGACAGCAGATTCTTTCCTGTCATGGAAGGCGTCTGAAGAAACGAAGAAATCGAATCCCCCGCATGGATGATTTGTGGGGGATTTTTCATTTTATAGAATGATAGAAAATCATAGAAAAGTCATAGAAAAGTCATAGGATAGTCATTGGAAAAAGAAAATTTTCTTTACATAGACAGTCGGAGGGCTGGCTGAGGGTGAAACGGGAAGTGAACTGAAATGAGAAAGTTGATTATATTTGACATGGATGGTTTGATGTTTGACACGGAAAGTGTGGCGGCCAGAGCCTATATGGAGGTGGGCGGCGCTAAGGGCCTGCCGGTCAGCATGGACAAGTACCGGCGGGTAATTGGCTTGGATGCCAAAGCAATATGGGCCAGGTACCGGGAGGATTTTGGGGAGGCCGTGGACCCTCGGCAGCTCTACCGAGAAGTCGGAGCCAGGATCGGGGAGATTACCAGAACGGAAGGTCTGCCGGTAAAACCGGGGCTTTTCGCCCTCTTAAATGTCCTGGAGGAACGGGGGATCCCCAAGGTGGTAGCCAGCGGATCTGACCTGCCGGTCATCCGGTCCAACCTGGAACATGCGGGGATTCTGGACCGCTTTGCCATGATTATTTCTTCCGATGCGTTTGCCCATGGAAAGCCCAGTCCGGATATTTTCCTGACCTGCTGTGAAAAGATGGGAGTATCGCCGAAGGACGCTCTGGTGCTGGAGGATGCCCCCAGTGGTATCCAGGCGGCCATCGCCGGAGGCATTCCTGTTGTGGCGGTGCCGGATATCCTGGAGATTCCCCCTTCCCTTGCTGAACAATGTCTGGCAATTGCGGCAGACCTGACAGAGGTAATTTCCTGCCTTTGATTGCAGGAGTTGTCTGCTGTTTTTATGATTACTGTTCTAACGGGGGAAAATGTGATATGATAACTCAATGAGGTGAATGAATCATGGATAAACTTCTGCAGATGATTGAGGGACATCCGGACCCGTCCATGCTGCTGCTGACGGTCAGCAACCCCCGGAAGGCATCGGAAATCCGCAAAATTACGGTGCGGCCGGTACTGCTCAAGGGGGAGCTGAAGTTTCAGGCAGCCTCCTACAGCCGGACCCAGGTCTTTCATCGGAATCAGAGTAAAGAAGAGATTATGGATATGATGGCGGAGGTGCTCCCGGCCTATCGGCAGCTGTTGCTGCGGACGGAACAGGAGGAGATTTCTGCCTTGATTAATAAAAAAGGCAAAGCATCCATTAATAGACACCCTCTGGCGGAGGCGTCGGCTGCCCCTGCCGGGGAGAAACCGGCCCCTGTCCGCCTGGCCCACAACCGGACCAAGAATTATCTGCTGCCGGAAGGGACACCAGTACCCTTTCTGCAGGATCTGGGAGTGATGACGGCTGAGGGAAAGATCGTCAGGAAACGCTATGATAAATATCGGCAGATTAACAGGTTTCTGGAATTTATCGAAGATGTTCTGCCCAGCCTGCCAAAGGGCCGGGAATTGACAATCCTGGATTTCGGATGCGGCAAGTCTTACCTTACCTTTGCCATGTATTATTATCTCAGGGAGATTGCCGGGCGGGATGTCTCCATCGTCGGACTGGACCTGAAGAAGGATGTGATCCGCAGCTGCAGCAGGCTGGCAGAAAGCTACGGCTATGACAGGCTTCATTTTATAGAAGGTGCCATTGAGGATTATGAAGAGCTGAACCAGGTAGATATGGTGGTGACTCTTCACGCTTGTGACACAGCGACAGATTATGCTTTAGAAAAGGCAGTGCGCTGGGGGGCAAAGGTGATACTTTCTGTCCCCTGCTGCCAGCATGAACTGAACGGTCAGCTCAATGACAGGAGAAGGGCTGGCGCAAAGGCTCTTCCGGAAGACCGGCCTTTTGCGCCCTTGACTGACTACGGTATCCTGCAGGACCGTTTTGCAGCTCTGGCCACGGATGGCATCCGGGCCAAGCTGCTGGAGGAGGCCGGTTATGAAACCCGGATCCTGGAGTTTATTGATATGGAACACACACCGAAGAACCTGCTGATTCGGGCGGTGAAGGGACCGGTTTCTGCCGGCCGCAGGGAGGCAGCAGGCAAGGAAGTGGATGCCCTGTGCCGGCAGTTTGGTTTTGTGCCCTGCCTGCGGGAGCTTCTAAGAGGCAGAGAATAGAAAGGAATGTGTGTATGAAAAAAGAAGTTCGCATCGTGCTCCTCAGGATTCTTGTGGCAGTGCTTGTTTTCGTTCCTGCCTTTATCTATTTTGACATGAAGGCCATTGAGGAGAAGGATAATGCAGTGGCCGAACTGGCCAATCCCTCCTATCCGGTCATGGAGATTGGGGGCAGTGATGGCAATTATAATCTTATGAGCGGCTACAGTGGAGACATCGATCTCTCCCTGGTGAGGAATCAGACTTCTGTGGTGGATAATTCCAAGACCCTGGAGTTAAGACTTCACAATTATGATTATGATATTACGGCAATTAAATATACCCTGTTCCGGGATGATCCCGACAAGCCCATCGAGGAGGGGACCCTGAACCGGCTGGAAGAAGATACCCAGGCCGGTGTACGCGTGGGAACCATTCAGTTTGACACGACCTTCCGGGAGGGAGAGACTTACTATCTGCGGCTTTCTGTCCGGCTGAACAACAGCACGAGGATCTCCTATTACACGAAGCTTCAGAATGCTGCGGGGTATCATCTGAAAGAGTACATTGACTTTGCCATGGAGTTCCATAACAGCCTGCTGGCAGAGGAGGTTTCCGAACAATGCAGCTCCTACCTGGAACCGACAGATCTGGCGGCGGACAGGACTCTGAACGAGGTCAATATCCATTCCAGCATAGATGCAGTCAACTATGGAAGCATGACTTTGAAAGAGGAGCGGGACCCTGCAGTCCATCTGCGGGAAATCAATGGAACTTATGCGGTCATCGATTTGTCCACGCTGGCCTCGAGTGAACTGGACTCCGGCAGCATTCAGTATTTTCGGATTAATGAGACCTACAAGCTGCGCTTTACCGAGGAGAGGATGTACCTTCTTGACTATACCCGTAAGATGGGGGCCTACTACAATGAGACCCTGATCGATTCGGCGGACAACCTGTTGTGTCTTGGAATTCAGAGCTCTGCGGATGTCAACTTCCTTTACTCTGATGGGGGAAGGAAGGTCTGTTTCGCTTCCCAGGAGCAGCTTTGGTATTATGATTATCAATCTTCCAATGTGAGCCGGATCTTCAGCTATCTGTCTGAAAACATGGCAGATCTTCGCAATGAGAATGAGGACCACGGAATCAAGGTTCTGGAATTTGACGATAAGGGAAATGCAGTCTATCTGGCTTACGGCTATATCACCAGGGGTCATCATGAAGGAGCAAACGGTATTCAGATCATGCACTTCGATGCTCAGTCCAACTGCAGCGAGGAGATGGCTTTTCTGGAAACTTCCGTGCCTTACGCCCAGATGAAGGCGGATGTGGAGCGCTTTTCCTATTTGAATAAAGACAGAAATTTTTACTGTATTGTGGGAGGTGCTCTCCATGAGATCTCCCTGGAGGAGAAGACAGACCGTGTGATTGAAGAAGGACTCACAGGAGATCGCCTGACGGCGTCCTCTGACCAGAGTCTCATTGCCCTTGAGAAAAGTGAGGACGTGACCCAGAACCGGGAGATTGAGATGCTCGACCTGGAATCCGGCCAGTCAAAGACCTTCACTGTGGAGGAGAACCAGAGGATGCGGTCAGTGGGATTCCTGGGCGAAGACTTTATCTATGGTGCAGCATTGGCCAATGATGTGAGCAGACAGACCACAGGCGGGATTACTTTCCCCATGGCAATCCTCTACTTTGTGAACAGAGAGGGGAAGGAGGTCCGCACCTACCAGGCTGACAATGCCTATATCATGGAGACCAAACTGGAGTCGACGGTCCTGCACATGACCCTGGGGAAAAAGAAAAACGGTGGTTTTACAGCCAATGCAGGGGAGGATTTCATCCGTTACAAGATGGATGAGGAGACCAATGCGGTATCACTGACCTGGAAATATACGGAACCCAACCGCAACCAGTTATATTTCAAATTTCCCAATTATATCTACATTCAGGTGGAGCCGGACCTGATTCTGACCCGGACCCGGGTCAATGAGGACAATAAGACCATCCTCCTGGCCGGCAACGAGAAGAAGGACGAGAATTATTATGTCTATGCCGCCGGTAAGGCAGAGGGCAGTTTTGACAGTATCTCGGCAGCCATAAGGAAGGCGGACGAGGTGAGGGGCAACGTCATCGACGGTCGTGAAAATGTTCTCTGGGAGTGCATTTTTGCTGAGTACAATAAAGTAGCCGGCATGGAAAATGTGACCAAAGTGAAAAAGAAGAGCAGTACTCTTGCCGCCTGCCTGTCCATGATCGGAGCCGTGAATGGGAGAAAATACTCAGTGCAGGAACTTCTGGAGCTGCTGACCCACGAGTCGGTGGATGATGTTCTGGAAATGTGCAGCGGCTGCAGAACCAGGAATCTGACGGGATGCAGTACCGATGAAATCCTGTATTTTATCAGCAAGGGCAGCCCGGTTCTGGCAAGGTTTGAAGGGTCACAGTATGTGGTGATTATGAGCTATAATTCCACCAAGATCCGCTATCTTGATCCGCTGACAGGGCTGTCGACTGCGGTGGACAGGCCTGCCCTGACCAAGAAACTGGAGAAGGCCGGAAACGTATATTACTCATATCTTCAGAAATGATGAAGAGTTGAAGCGGAGGTAGTTATGAAGGAACAACCGATTTATCATGAACCTCGGGACAATGAGGAGAAGGACGAGAAAAGGCGGAGGCGCAGTCAGAAGAAAAAAGTGAATATGGCATGGAGGGTCCTGAAGATCTGGGGGATTTGTCTCGCTGTTGCTGCGGGTGTCCTTTGTCTTTTTCTGGCCCGCAAGGTAGGAACCCCGATCCTTGCCATGTATGTGGATGCGGAGAAGCTGGTTTCTGAGAGCAGTCCCAAGACCTTCCGCAGTGAGCAGACTACCATCATCTATGACAGTAATAATGAGGTCCTCAAGAAACTGAAGGGCGAGAAGGATGTCTATTATCTTTCCTATGACCAGATTCCCGATGCGGCCAAGCTGGCCATCATCTCCATAGAGGACAAGAAGTTTGCCAGCCACAGAGGCGTGGATGTTATCGGCGTGGGCAGGGCTGTTCTTTCACTGCTGATCCATCATGGAAACATTACGATGGGAGGCAGCACCATCACCCAGCAGCTGGCCAGAAATATCTTTTTAAATTATGAGAAGACCTACAGCAGGAAGATCAAGGAGATCTTTATTGCAGCTGCCCTTGAGAGAAAATACAGCAAGGATCAGATTCTGGAGTTTTATCTGAACAACGTATATTTTGCCAATGGATACTATGGAATTGAGGCGGCAGCTCAGGGCTATTTTGGCAAGGGGGCTGGAGAGCTGACCATCTCGCAGCTGGCCTTCCTGTGTTCGATTCCCAACAGCCCCAACCGCTATGATCCTTATGAGAATCCGGAAGCGACATTTTCCAGAAGGGACCGGATTCTGAAAAATATGAATCATGACGGATATATTTCTGACAGTCAGTATCAGGCTTCCATTCAGGAAGATTTCAAGGTGAAGAAAAATAAGGAGAAGACCACCAACGACTATGCTCAGACCTACATTATCCGCTGTGCCACAGAGACCCTGATGCGTAATCAGGGATTTGAGTTCCGCTATCAGTTCGACGATGCTGTGGATAAGAAGCGTTATAACGCGGAGTACGATGAACTCTATGACAGCTGCCGAGCCAGCCTTTATACGGAAGGATACAGGATCTATACCTCCATCGACCCGGCCCGCCAGCAGGAACTGCAGACTGCAGTGACCAATGGTCTGGCCATGTTTGAGAATAAGACTGATGATGGTATCTACGAGGTTCAGGGGGCTGCTGTGTGCATTGATAATTCCAACGGGCATGTGGCTGCCATCGTCGGAGGCCGGGAGGAGGACCAGGAAGGCTACGGCCTCAATCGTGCCTACCAGAGTTACCGGCAGCCGGGATCAGCCATCAAACCCCTTCTGGTGTATACCCCGGCCTTTGAGGCGGGCTATACACCGGACAGTATGGTGGATGACAGCAGGATGAAATCGGAAAATGGGGAGAAGGTGGTGTCCAATGCGGGCGACTCCTACTCGGGAGAGATCAGCGTCAGAAGGGCTGTAGAGAAGTCCAGCAATGTGGCCACTTACCGTCTTTATCAGGAACTGGGCTCTTCTGAACTTCTCCGATATCTGGAGAAGCTGGATTTTAAGGGCCTTGAAGCCAATGATTACAAGTATGATACCACTTCCATCGGCGGTTTTACCGACGGTGCATCTACGGTTGAGATGGCTGCGGGTTATGCCGCCCTGGCCAATGACGGTGTCTATCGAACCCCCACCTGTATACTGAAGATTACGGACGCTGAGGGGAAGAGCATTGTGGATGAAGATGGCGTGCAGGAAGTAAAGCGTGTTTACACAATCAATGCGGCCAGGATGATGACAGATGTCCTGACCAGCTGTGTGACCAGCAGAGGGGCAACGGCCCGGGGCTGCCAGCTTAATGTTGATATGCCTGCAGCCTGTAAGACCGGGACAACCAATGAGAATGTGGACGGATGGCTCTGCGGCTATACCCCCTACTTTACGACTGTGGTCTGGGTGGGGATGGATGTGTTCAACACTGTGGAGAATCTGGCAGGAAGTACTTATCCGGCAGAGATCTGGAAGACCTTCATGGACAATGCTCACTCTTCTCTGAACCTCGCCAGAGTGGAATTTCCTTCCTATGAGACTGTGGAATCCGATTATTTTTCAGACGATCAGGAAGAATCGAATGCCTGGAACCAGGACAATGAAGATCAGGATGATTCCTACAATGACCAGGATGACTCTGCTTCAGTCAATGATGAGGACAACAACGAGTCCAATCAGGAGAATGATTACTGGAATAATGACGATAATTCCGGGAATGACTCCTATGACAATGATGAGGAAAATGCCGGAAATGATTCCTATGATAATGAGTCGGATTTCGATGAGGATAACGACGCCGGCGATGATGACAGTGGGATAGATGACAATTCCGGAGGCCAGGAATCTTTCGAATATTAGTTGGAATCGGCCGGTGAGGAACTGGAATAGAGGAACTGGACATAGAAAAACTGGAATAGAAAAATGCAATAGAGAAACTGGACATAGAGTATAGGTCAAAAAGGGCTTCCCCGGACAGATCACAGAATTCGTGATCCTGCACAGGGAAGCCCTTCGTTATATTTATCTGTTTAAGATTTATTCTATCCCATCATCCTCAAAAATCGTATGGTATTTCTCATATTCGGCCAGACGCTTCTTGATCCTGCTGTGGGGATCCAGAGTCGGGCTGATGGAGGCGTTGTGGTTGAGGTTATCGATCAGAAGCGCGATATACTTGGAAACATCACAGCTTACATACCACTCGCGGGTAAAGAGTTCGGGATTCTGGTAGGTACAGTTGGTGGTGATCACTTTGTAGATAGTGCCGTCCTCATAAGCCTTGTCAAAGGCGGCAAGGCCATTGGTGAACATACCGAAGGTTGAGATACAGAAGACTCTCTTAGCCCCTCTCTTCTTCAGACCTTTCGCCACATCCAGCATACTCTCTCCGGAAGAGATCATATCATCAATGATCAGCACATCCTTGTTCTCCACAGAATCCCCCAGGAATTCATGGGCAACGATGGGATTACGGCCGTCCACGACAACGGAATAGTCCCGTCTCTTGTAGAACATGCCGATATCCACTTCAAGGACAGTGGAGAAGTACATGGCTCTCTGCATAGCGCCCTCATCCGGACTGATCACCATCATATGGTCTTTGTCAATCTGCAGGTCATCGGTGGACCGGAGCAGAGACTTCACAAACTGATAGATGGGCATGATATTGTCAAAGCCGCTCAGGGGGATGGCGTTCTGCACACGAGGATCGTGGGCGTCAAAGGTCAGGACATTATCCACGCCCATATTGACCAGCTCCTGGAGCATAAAAGCACAATCCATGGACTCGCGGGCACTTCTTCGATGCTGCCGGCTCTCATAGAGGAAGGGCAGGATGACAGTGATGGAAGAAGGCTTGCCGGAGGCGGCGCCAATCAGTCTCTTGACATCCGCATAGATATCATCGGGAGACATGTGATTCATGTGGCCGCAGACTTTGTACTGGAGGCTGTAGTTCAGGACGTCCGCAATGATATAGAGATCAACTCCACGGACAGATTCTGCGATAAATCCTTTCGCTTCTCCGGTACCAAACCTGGGACAGCTGGCTTTGATCAGGTAAGAATCTCTACCGTAATCCTTAAAAACAATATCACTGATGTAGTCATGATCTCTGTCTTTTCGCCAATTAACGATATACGAATCAATACTTTTTCCCAGGGCCTCGCAGCTAGGATGTACAATGATGCCAAGGCGCCCGACGGGAACGGTGGTATATTTACTGTCATCTGGTTTCATAGATTTGATCTCCTTTTTTATATAACATGTTAACAGAAAGCAAACTGACGGGCTCGCTCCCGCAAAAGATCATAAAGCAGCAGGAAAGGCCGGACAGGGTGCGAAACGTTGACAGGTTAGAAATATATAACTATTATTACATTCACAGTTATCGTTAGTCAAGGGAAGAAAATGTTTTTTTAACCCTTATATCGTCTCCGGTAAGGTGTAGAATCCGGTAAGATTCCACCAGTCTTGAGAAGATTCTCTCCGAGTAGGTCACGCTGATCTGCTCCAGGGAGAGATTGGTATTGATGATGGTAGCCTTATTCCGCAGGATCCGCTCGTTGAGACACAGAAAAAGACGGGAGTTGATGAAGGCATTGTTCATCTCTGTCCCCAGGTCATCAATGATCAGGAGATCACAGGCCAGAAAAGAGGCCAGCGAGTAGACAGGCAGATCATCGGGCTCGGAGTTCCTCCGGCGGAAAGTCTCTTTTTCCAGATGGCGGAAGAGCTGATAGGATGTCATGTAAATGACCTGGAAATTTCGGTCAATCAATTCTCTGGCGATGCAGCCTGACAGAAAGGTCTTTCCCACTCCCGCATTACCGTACAGGAGCAGGTTCCGGCAGTCGTTATCCGGGAACAGGTCTGCATAGCGCCTGCAGGTCATAAAAACCTCCTTCATATTGACCCGGGGGGAGATGCCGTCAGGTCCGGCCTCTTCCGGATAATAGTCCAGTCGAAAACGGGAAAAGGATGCCTGTCCAAGCAGTCCTTCCAAATTGGATCTGCCATACAGAACTTCCTTCATCCTCTGCTGCAGACAGCGGCAGGGCCTGCTGTCCACATAGCCCGTGTCCCTGCAGACAGGGCAGCTGTAAAGGGGGTCCAGGTAGGTGACAGGGTAATGGTATTGAAGCAGGAGCCGGGATCTCTCTTTGACCAGCGCTCGAATCTCCTTTTTCAGCGAGAGGCGGATGCTTTCATCCGGAGAGAGGAGCATCTCTTTGGACCGTCGGATGGATCGGGCCGCAATCTCTTCATCGATGGCCCGGATTTTCGGAACGGCCTGATAGACTTCCTGGCGGCGCTGTTCCGTGATCATGGCATTCTCCGTGCGGGTCCGGTCATATTCGTCAAGCACAGATTGAAGCTGGTCGTTTGTCAGGATCATCGGGACCTCCTGTTTGTGTCAGCCAGTGCGGATTCCAGGCTGCTGTAATTATATTGTCTCTGATTAAAATTATGGAAAGAGTTGGAGGCAGGTCTGACACTGCCGACCCTGCCGGGCAGGCTGCTCTCTGGGACTGTCTCCTTCTTGTTCTGTACTGAAGTCATGTGCTGCTGGTCCAGTCTCTTCACATCTTCTATGGATCGTACACCCTGTCGTTTCCATTCTTCAAGAATGCGGTTGGCATAGCGGAAACTGGGCTGGTTTATGGCCAGCAGAGTTCTGCCGCAGGCCTCGATGATCAGGCTGGTTCCCAGGCCCATGCGATTCCAGTTTTCAATAAAGTCAAGTTCTGAAGGGCCGGGATTGCGGCCGGAAAGGCCGAAAGCCTTCATGACAGGATAAACATTTTCCGCGAAGATCCTGCTCTCTATCCTGGCATCTTCCACCGTGGTGATTCCCTTCTCGAACCATCCGATGGCAACTTTCTCGATGTAGCGGATGCTCTTTTTGCCCCGGTCTACGCAGTACTCAATCAGGTAGTCCATGAGGTCCGGAGAGAAGGAGAGCTGTTCGCTGATATAGCAGAAGGTCTCCAGGTCTGTCATCGACAGAGGCTTGCCCAGATAGATCTCGGCCATGTAGATGGTCCTCGACAGGTCAGAATCCTCCCGATAGTGGGCCAGATCTTCCGGGGAATGGCTGAGCTTCACAGGAATGGCACCTGGTCTCTTTGGGAGAGAGTCTTTGGGGGGATGGTTCCCCGGCAGGGAATCTCCGGATGGACTATCTTCACAGGGAAGGACATCAGAGACGCTCGCACCTGGAACGGTTTCTCTCTGCAGCACACCTTCCCTTTCCCAATAACTGAGAGCACGCAGAATGTCTTTCTGGGTCAGTTCCAGTCGGTCTGCCAGAATCTCGACGCTGACAGGCTCCCCGGCGGTCTGAAGACGAACAAGCATCAGATAGATCTTTACGTACTCTCCGTCGGCTTTGGGAAGAATGTCGTCGATGAAATGGTTATTCAATATTGTAATCTGGTCGCTTATATTATGAACTGGTGTATAATTGGCTGTCATATGGTATCCCCAACTTCCGTCTTTTGTATCGTTGTGCCGGAACCGCGATGGCGGAATCCAGGCCTTTATCCGCAGCTGATATAATCAGTGCTGTCTTAGACAGGCAGATGTCCCGGAGGATGGCCTGTCGCGCGTGTATCTGTCCTGGCCCCGGGAATCAGGCCGATCTTTCTCCGAAAAAGCCGGCTTCGATTCGGCCACAGAGGCCTGGCTTTCAGGAAGGGAAGCAGAGTCCCCTGCCCGGGCAGTCTCGGGAAAATGATGACCTTTTGACCCTGTTATCATAACATATCGGGGGACAAAAAAACAGTTTGAAATGCGCTGCAGAATGTGGATAAAACGGTGGAAAAGTCAGGTATAAAAAGGGGATAAATCTGATTGGTGAGAGTGTGGATAATGTGTATAACTTTGTGGAAATGGACAGTTCGGAGGAGATTGACAGGAGAATAAGCAGTAAATATCTGTGATATTTTATCTGATGCAGATCAGCGCTCTATTGGAGAAAAGTGGATGGAGTGGTGGATAATTTCTGTATAACCCGGAACTCCCCTGTGCTCAGGGGATAATCCCGGGTTAATTTTGTGGATAATGTGGACAACTTTTTAGCGGCTGCAATGAAATCTTTTCCAGGGTTTCTGTGACGGACTTACCGCTTCAGCAGGTCCTCCCCAATCTCCACGACATTTCCGGCGCCCATGGTGATGAGCAGGTCGTGGCCGCGGAGTCTGTCTCTGAGAAAATCTTCGATTTCCCGGAAAGTCCTGATATGGTAGACATCGGTACCGGCTTCTCTGATCAGGTCAGTCAGGTCAGCGGAGGACACCAGGCCGGTATCGGGCTCTCTGGCTGCGTAGATTTCCGCGATAATTACATGGTCGGCCATGGTCAGTACCCGGGCAAAATCATGAAGAAATGCCTTGGTCCTGGTGTAAGTGTGGGGTTGGAATACCACCCACAGGTCATCATGGGGATAGTCGGCAGCGGCCGTCAGTGTCGCCTCAATCTCGGTGGGATGATGGGCATAGTCGTCAACAATGGTTACGTCTCCCAGCAGGCCTTTAAGCTCAAAGCGGCGATGGGTGCCGCCAAAGGACAGCAGACCCTCCCGGATTGTCTCCAGGGGGAGGCCCATCGCCTGACTGCATGCGATGGCGGCCAGTGAATTCATAATATTGTGGCGGCCCTTGACACAGAGAGAGATTTCTCCCTGGTCCTGCCCATGGACAAGCAGCCGATAGGAGGCATTGCCCGTCTCGTCGAAGGCAATGTCAGCGGCAGAATAGTCATTTCCCGGATTCAGGCCAAAGGATACATGCCGGCGATGGAGCCCCTCCAGGATCTCATCGCTGCAGTCCATATCGCCGTTGATAATGATCAGTCCGTCCTCCGCTGTCTGTGAGGCAAAGGTCCGGAAAGAATGCTTGATATCGGAAAGGTCCTTGAAGAAATCCATATGGTCCTCCTCCACATTCAGGATGATGGAGTAGAGGGGGTGGAGAGAGAGGAAGCTGTTGGTGTACTCACAAGCTTCCGTCAGGAAGACATCCGATCCTCCCACCCGGATATTGCCCTTGATTCTGTCCAGAATCCCGCCGATACTGATGGTGGGGTCAGTGCCTGCCTGCAGTAGAATATGGGTAAGCATGGAGGTGGTGGTTGTCTTGCCGTGAGTTCCTGCCACTGCGATGGACCTGGAGAAATTGGCCATAATCTGGCCAAGGAGTTCAGCCCTTGTCATGACAGGAATTCCCCGCCTTTTCACTTCAGCAAACTCCGGGTTGTCCTCGTGGATGGCTGCAGTATAGACAACCAGGTCGATATCGTCGCTGATATTGTCTGCCGCCTGTCCAATCATGATGACTGCCCCGTTGGCCTTGAGGTGGTCGGTCAGGTCAGAGCGGTGCATGTCGGAACCTGATGCTTTAAAATGCCTCTGCAGGAGTATCTCTGCCAGGCCGCTCATACTGATGCCGCCGATACCGATCATGTGCACGTGGATGGGCTTCTGAAAATCTACTATATACATTAGGTTTCAACCTCTTTTCTTTTTTATTTTGCTGTTTGTACAATACCTGCATTGCTCATTGCTAGTATATCGCAATCGTATTTCTGAATCAAGAACTTCCCTCTTTGGCAAATCACTTGCGCCTCAGCTGAGCCGTAGTCCTCTGAAAAAACATTATATCAGTAAATTTGATTTTATAAATACAAATTGGTCTGATTCATATTTTTGGAAATGTCTAACATTTTTTATGGTTTTTTTTAAACTTTTTTGGTTATTTTTTAAGAAGTATTGGCAGGGGGATTTTGCATTTTCCATAAAAAAAGCTTACTAATCTATTTATTTTTAAGTGAAAATGCTTTTAATTTAATGAGTGGAGTGCTATAATAACGTATATGTGACAAAGGGGTGATTCTTTAATGATCAAAAAAGAAATGATAGCTATGTTATTAGCAGGAGGGCAAGGAAGTCGTCTCGGTGTTTTGACATCTAAGCTGGCAAAACCTGCAGTCGCTTTTGGGGGGAAGTACAAAATCATTGACTTTCCACTGAGTAACTGTATTAACTCAGGAATTGATACCGTAGGTGTACTTACCCAGTATCAGCCGTTACGGCTGAACCAGCACATTGGTATCGGAATCCCCTGGGACCTGGACCGGAATATTGGAGGTGTGACCATTCTTCCACCATATGAGAAGATGAAGAACACGGATTGGTACTCCGGAACAGCCAACGCAATATACCAGAATATGGAATTCATGCAGTATTATAATCCGGATTACGTCATCATTCTTGGCGGAGACCACATATATAAGATGGATTATGAACTGATGCTGGATTTCCATAAGAAGAATAACGCGAAGATAACCCTTGCCACCTATGAAGTTCCCTGGGAAGAGGCCAGCCGTTTTGGACTGGTCATCACTGATGAGGACAACCAGGTACAGGAATTTGAGGAGAAACCAGAAAACCCAAGAAGCAACAAAGCCTCCATGGGCATCTACATCTTCAACTGGGATGTGCTCAAGGAGTCTCTGGAAACCCTGAGAGATCAGCCGGGCTGTGACTTTGGAATGCATGTGATTCCATACTGCCACCAAAGAGGAGACAAGATAATGGCCTACACCTACCAGGGCTACTGGAAGGATGTGGGAACCCTCTCCGCATACTGGGAAGCGAACATGGAACTGATCGATATCATTCCGGAATTCAACCTTTATGAGGAGTTCTGGAGGATCTACACCAAGAGTGATATGATCCCGCCTCAGTATTTCAGCAGGGAATCCAAGGTGAGCGGCTGTATCATCGGTGACGGAAGCGAGATATACGGAGAGGTATATAATTCGGTTCTGGGCGCCGGAGTAATCATCGAGGAGGGTGCCGTCGTGACCAACTCCATTATCATGGGAGGAACAGTTATCAAGACCGGCGCTAAAGTCGAAAAAGCAATCATCGCCGAGAACTGTGTTATTGGTGAGAACACTGAGTTAGGATTCGGGGAAGAAGCCGAGAACAAGTATAAGCCCAATGTCTATGCCGGAGGACTGGTAACAATAGGAGAGTATTCCACCATTCCTGGAAATGTCAGGATTGGAAAGAATACAGCAGTCATTGGCAGGACCACGGAGCCTGATTACCCAGACGGAGTTCTTGAGAGCGGTGGATCCATCATCAGATAGCATAAGGCAGGTGACAGATATGAAATCGATTGGAATTATTTTAGCAGGTGGTAATAGTAAGAGGATCGGCCGGTTGTCTGACAAGCGTGCGATTGCCGCACTGCCCATAGCCGGAAGCTACCGTGCCATAGACTTTGCGCTCAGTAACATGGCTAATTCCCGTGTAAACAAAGTGGCAGTCTTCCCTCAATTTAATGCCCGCTCACTCAATGAGCATTTAAGCTCCAGCAAGTGGTGGGATTTTGGACGGAAGCAGGGCGGTCTTTATGTATTTACTCCGACCCAGACCAAGGAGAACAGTTTCTGGTACCAGGGTACAGCAGATGCCCTCTATCAGAATATGGATTTCCTGAAGAAGAGCCATGAACCTTATGTCATCATTGCGGCCGGCGACGGTGTTTACAAGATGGATTACGGGAAGGCTCTGGATGCGCACATTGCGAAAAATGCTGATATTACTGTTGTCTACACGACCATGAAAGATACAGAGGATGACCTGACAAGATTTGGAGTACTCAAGCTCGATGAGGATGAGAGAATCATTGAGTTTGAGGAGAAGCCGTTGATTGCCGAGACCAACAACATCTCCATTGGCGTTTATATCATACGCCGCCGTCACCTGATCGAAGTGCTTGAGCGGTGCGCCAGAGAGGATCGGCATGATTTTGTCAAAGATGTCCTGGTTCGCTATCGGAATGTCCGTAAGATTTACGGATATAAGCTGAACACTTACTGGAGAAACATAGCAACTGTGGAATCCTACTATAAAACAAATATGGATTTCCTGAAAAAAGATGTGAGAGAATACTTTTTTAAACAGTATCCGGATATTTATTCCAAGGTGGACGATCTTCCGCCTGCCAAGTATAATGCCGGTTCGGATGTGAGCAACAGCATCGTATCTTCCGGTTGTATTATCAATGGAAAAGTTGAGAATTCCGTCCTGTTTAAGGATGTTTACATCGGCAACAATTGTACCATCAAAAATTCAATAGTTTTAAATGACGTTTATATTGGCGACGATTCCTACATTGAGAACTGCATCGTTGAAAGTCGCGATACTCTCCGTCCCGGAACCAATTACGTCGGCTCCGAGGAGGAGATCAAGATTGTAATAGAAAAGAATGTGAGGTATATCCTTTAACATTCTTATGGGGGAAAAGATATGCAGATTACGGATATACGGATCCGACAGATCTCAAAGGAAGGGAAAATGAAGGCAGTGGTATCAGTGACATTCGATAATGCCTTCGTCGTTCATGACATCAAGATTATTGACGGAGAAAAAGGATTATTTATTGCAATGCCAAGCCGCAAGGCAGCAGACGGGGAATATCGAGACATCGCTCATCCCATCAACTCAGAAACCAGGACCGAATTACAGCAGAGGATTCTGAGCGAATACGAGAAGATGCCCCAGGAGCTATCCCCGGAAATCTAACGGATATCCGAGTAGGCAGGTCGTGCATAGTAGATGAAGTAGATATACAGGAGAAAATATAATGTACAATAAACCCCGGCTGGTTTTCCCGCCGGGGTATCCTGTTTTTTTGGGAGCTTACGCCATGGCTTATGACAGGGACAAAGAAGATGGTCAAGCAGGGTATCCGTAGGAAAAACCAGCTATACCTTCGGATTTTTCTGCGCCGTTTATGATTCGCGCCCTCCGCAAACTCGCCTGCCGGGGCAGGCTCAGACAAGCTCACGGCGCGAAAACTATACTCGAAAAATCCTTGGGCTTCCCGCCATGCTTTTTCCTATTGGATATCCTGCCTGACCTCCTTCTGAAAAAATTGTGAAGAGCCATAAGTTAGAGCAGGGGATATTCGTAAAAAAAATCAGCTGTACTTACGCCATGTTTTTTTATCGGATATTCCAACTGCAAAACCGACAATAAAGCTCATAAGCCGCAAAAAAAAGGCAGCGCCGCGGCTGCCTTTTTAGAGGAGAAAAGTATGAAAAAATCTTATTTTGAAAAGCTATTTGCTTTTCGTGTTTTTATCATACGGTGTAATTGTGATTAGTTTTTGAAGGGATTGTGAAAGAAATGTGAATGATACAGGCTCTTTGTCAATGGCCTCAGGATATGTTATACTAGGATGATTTACAAAATATTGGCTGGCAGAACAGTGACTGAGGTCTGCCGAGAAGGAGTACAGTTTGAATCAGAATAAGATTTTTGCGTGGTGTGTGAATTTATTCCGTATATTCCCTGTAAGAAAAAACAGAATTACTATGATTGAGAAATTGGACACCGGGGGAAGCGGAAGTCTCCATGAAGTGGAGAAGGAGTGTCGTAAAAGGGAGCTGCCCTTTGTTTTTTATCAGATCCGCCAGTCGGACTACAGACTGAGCCTGTCCAATCTGGCCGGCCTGGTATGGCTTTTTACCAGGAAAGCTTATCTGCTGGCGACTTCATCCTGGATTTTTCTCAATGACAATTTTATGCCCATGGCTTACATGAATCTGTCAGACAAGACAAAGGTGGTTCAGCTTTGGCATGGCATGGGCTCTTTTAAGAAGTTTGGGGGGTCTCTGGACCTGGAGCCCTGGCTGCGTAAAGAGCTGTATGACGTCAACCGCCATGTGGACTATATTCTGGCCAGTTCCCGGAATATCCTGGATAATTACCGGGAGGCCTTTATTGTGCCGGAGGAGAAGGTGGTCTGTGTGGGCTGTCCCCAGGCTGACTATTATTTCCGCATGCTCAAAGAGGAAAAAAGGAGACTGGCTATCACGGGCGGGACCGTTCCTGCCGCATCCACACACAGGAGAAGGCTTGAGGAACGCTATCCTGCTCTGCGGGGAAAAAAGCTGGCCCTCTATGCACCTACCTTCCGGGATGATCCTGAGAAGGACCGGGAGCTTCTTAGTCATTTTGACTTTAAAGCTTTTGAGGACAGGCTTGGGGACGAATACTGTCTGGCGGTAAGACTGCATCCCCAGATCCAGTCGTCCACTATCCCGAAGGGGGTGGTCAACCTGACTGATTATCCCAATATCAGGAGGCTGCTTTGTATGACAGACCTGCTGATTGCCGACTATTCTTCAGTGGCAGTGGAGTACTCGCTGCTGGGAAGACCCATCGTTCTCTACGCTTTCGATGAGGACTGGTACCTGGAGAAGGACAGGGATTTCTATTTTGATTATCGAAAGACAGCGCCGGGCCCGGTAATCCACAGTATGGAGGAACTGATCGGGACCATAGAGCGGCAGGGCTGGGACCTGAAAAAAGTCGAAGCATTTTCCAGGCTCCACAATGAATACTTCGATGACAAGAACACGGAGAGGGTCGTGGACTTTCTCTTTTCATCATCAGGGGGAGGAGTCTCCTTTTGATGAAACCAGCGGTGTATGATAAAAAACGGAGAAACCATGATAAAATTCATTCATTTATTCAGAAGAAATACGGATTTCGGAAAGGATCTTCCTATGAAAATCATTGCCGGTCTTGGCAACCCGACGGATAAATATAAAGGAACCAGACATAATATCGGCTTTATGGCCATCGACCGACTGGCACATGATCATGGTGCATCGGTAAACAACCACAAATTCCGGGCTATGACAGGAACTTGTTTCCTGGGCGGCCAGAAGGTGCTCCTTATGAAACCGCTCACCTTCATGAATCTGAGCGGGGAGAGCATCCGGCAGGCAGCAGACTTTTTTAAGATTGACCCGGAGGACATCCTGATTATCTATGATGATATCAGTCTGGAGCCGGGCATGCTGCGGATTCGAAGGAAGGGCAGTGCCGGCGGCCACAATGGAATGAAAAGTATTATCAACCACCTGGGGACCGATGCCTTTCCCAGAGTACGGGTCGGAATCGGAGGCGAGCGCCATCCGGATATGGACCTGGCTGACTATGTTTTGAGCCGTTTTCAGGGTAAGGAAGCGGAGGATATCGACATGGCCCTGGACAAGGCCGCCAAGGCGGCAGAACTCTTTGCCGGAGATCAGCTGGATGAGGCCATGAATCTTTATAGCGTTGGCAAGAAAAAACGGGGCGGCAGGAAAGGCCGCCGGACGGAAGAGAAACCGGAAGGTCAGACTGAGGAAAAGAGCAGTCAGGCCCATGAGAAAAAGGAAGAGCAGGCTGGTGGGAAAGGCCGCCGGACTGAAGAGAAGCGGGAAGAGCAGACCCGGGAGGTGAGTTCATGAAAGCCTTGACAGGCCCCCTTCGGGAGTCTGAACCTTTCCGGAGAATACTGGATGCTCTGCAGAAGGGCCTTACGCCGGTGGAAGTCACCGGTTGTGTGGTCTCCCAGGAGGCGCATCTGATTGCGGCCCTGGACAACACGGCTCCCTGTAGGCTGGTGGTCACTCACACAGAGGAGAAGGCCAAGAAAATCTACGAAGATCTGACTTTTTTTGAGGAGGAGACCATGCTCTACCCCTCCAGGGACATCCTCTTTTACAGTGCAGATGTTCATGGGAATGAGATTGCCAGGCAGAGAATCGGCATTTTAAAGCGGCTGATGGACGGGGAGCAGCTGACCCTGGTGACTTGTCTGGATGCGCTTTTGGAAAAGATGGTGCCTTTCCAGGAGTTTGACAGCCAGTGCCTTCTGATTGATCATTCTTCTGTGGTGGATACAGGCGCTCTGCGGATCAAGCTGACAGAGATGGGTTATGAGAATACAGGAATGGTGGAAGTACCCGGGGAATATGGTATCCGCGGGGATATTATTGACCTTTACCCACTGACGGAGGACCATCCGGTTCGGATCGAACTTTGGGGCGACGAGGTGGATTCCATCCGGTCATTTAACCCGGAGACCCAGAGGAGCATTCAGAATCTCAGCCAGGTACGCATTTACCCGGCCTCGGAGATTCTGTTGAAGAAGGATCGGATCCAGGAAGGGATCCGGCGCATGGAAGAAGAGTGTCAGCGGCAGGCAGAATTGTTTAAAAGAGCCAAAAAGCGCAAGGAAAGGGACCGAATCCGGAAGATGGTCCAAAGGACTGAGGAAGAGCTTCGTGAACTGGGAAGGGCTGCTGGCAGCGAGGGACTTTTGCCCTATTTTTATGAGCAGGCGGCGGATTTGATGGACTATCTGCCCGATGGGACCTTGTATATCCTCGATGAACCGCAGCGGTTGCTGGAGATGGGAAGAGCCTACGAGGAAGCTTTTGTCTCCAGTATGGAAAACAGGATTGAGGGCGGTTATATTTTGCCGGGCCAGGCAGATCTGATTTTTGGCTGCGAAGAAATTCTGGAGAGGCTGAAAGGGGAAAGGCTTATTCTGCTCAGTACCCTGATTCAGGGAAATGCTTTTTTTGCGCCCAGAACCAGTGTGGAGATGCATGTCAGGTCGATTATTTCTTACAACAATAGTTTTGATCAGTTGATTCAGGATCTGAAGAAAATAAAAAAGAAGGATTACAGGATTCTGCTGCTTTCTCCCTCGGCCACCAGAGCCAGAAGACTGGCGGAGGATATCCGCTATAATGAGATGGACGCCGTATTTACCGCTGACCTGGAAAAGGATCTGGTGCCTGGTATGGTTACCGTGGCCCAGGGACGGCTGACCGGAGGTTTCGAGTATCCTGGAATCGGTCTCATGGTCATTTCGGAGAAGGACATTTTCAAGGAAAGGCGGCGGAGACGGAAAAAGGCAGGCAGCGGCTATTCGGGAGAGAAGATCCAGTCCCTGTCTGAGATTGCTCTGGGAGATTATGTGGTTCATGAAAACTATGGACTGGGCGTCTACCAGGGCATGGAAAAAATAGAGAGCAACGGCGTGGCCCGTGATTATATCAACATAGAGTACCGGGATTCCAGTAATCTTTTTATTCCGGCTTCTCAGCTGGAGAAGATTCAGAAGTATACCGGCGTCAGCGGCAGGCCGCCTAAACTCAACAAGCTGGGAGGGAATGAGTGGGAGAAGACCAAGAGCAAGGTGCGGTCCCAGGTGCAGATTGCTGCCAGAGATCTGGTGGATCTGTACGCCCAGCGTCAGTCCAGAACCGGCTATGTCTACGGGCCGGATACGATCTGGCAGACAGAGTTTGAGGAAATGTTTCCCTATGAGGAGACGGAAGACCAGCTGGCGGCCATCAATGATACCAAGAGGGATATGGAGAGTGACCGGATCATGGACCGGCTCATCTGTGGTGACGTGGGTTACGGAAAGACGGAGGTGGCTCTGAGGGCTGCCTTCAAGGCAGTCCAGGAGAGTCTGCAGGTCGTCTATCTGGTGCCCACCACGATCCTGGCCCAGCAGCATTATAATTCTTTCAAGGAGAGGATGGAAAACTACCCGGTGGAGATCGGCATGCTCTCCCGTTTCTGCTCCCCCTCCGAGGAGAAGCGGATTAAGAAGGGTCTGGCTGATGGCAGTATGGATATCGTGATCGGGACCCATAAGGTCCTGTCCAAATCTGTCAAATATAAAAAGCTGGGGCTGCTGATCATAGACGAGGAGCAGCGCTTCGGAGTCAGACAGAAGGAGAAGATCAAGCAGCTGAAAAAGGATGTGGATGTCCTGGCTCTATCGGCGACGCCCATCCCCAGGACTCTGCATATGAGCATGGCAGGAATCCGCGATATGAGTGTCCTGGAGGTGCCGCCCGTGGACCGGAGAGCAATACAGACCTATGTGATGGAGTACAATGAGGAGCTGGTGCGGGAAGCAGTGGCCAGGGAACTTGCCCGGGGAGGCCAGGTTTACTATGTCTACAACCGGGTCAGCACGATTCCGGATGTGGCGGCCCGGATTCAGGAACTGCTGCCGGAGGCTGTGGTGGAATATGCCCACGGACGCATGGGAGAGAGACAGCTGGAGCAGATCATGAAGGATTTTATGAGCGGGGAAATCGATGTTCTGGTATCCACCACCATCATTGAGACCGGTCTGGATATCCCCAATGTTAATACCATCATCATCGAGGACTCCCAGCGCTATGGCCTGGCTCAGCTTTACCAGCTGAGGGGACGGGTGGGCAGATCCAGCAGGACAGCCTACGCTTTCCTTATGTACAAAAGGGATTCTATTCTGAAGGAGCAGGCGGAGAAGCGGCTCAAGGCAATCCGGGAATTCACTGATCTGGGCAGCGGCTTTAAAATTGCCATGAGGGACCTGGAGATCCGTGGGGCAGGCAACCTGCTCGGAGCGGAGCAGTCAGGGCATATGGAGGCTGTGGGCTATGATATGTACTGTAAGATGCTCAATGAGGCCGTTCTGGCCATGAAGGGCGTGACCAGAAAAGAAGATGCCTTTGACACTGCCATAGATCTGCAGCTGGACGCCTATATTCCGGAGGATTATATCCCGGATGAGACGGAAAAGCTGTCCTGGTATAAAAGGGTGGCTTTGGTGAAAAGCCAGGAGGACTACGAGGATATGACGGAGGAGCTGACAGACCGCTACGGTGATGTTCCGGCCCCTCTATTACGGCTTCTGCAGGTGGCACTGCTGAGGGAGGATGCACATCGGTCATGGCTGCTCTCTGTGGAACAAAAAGGGGATGACCTTCTCTTTACCATGAACAACATGGCTGAAGTTCAGGTGGAAAAGATTGATGCCTTCTTAAAACAGTACCATAATCACATGAAGGTCAAGGTGGAGAAGAATCCTGTCTTTGTTTATCATGATGAGAAATTACTGAAGAAGGATATCATCGATAAAGTGAAGGAAATTGTCCTTAAGATCCGCACCCTTCTGGAAACAAAGCCGGAATAAAAGGGATTTAAATACTGTAGCACAAAAAGAAATAACGATAATCCTGAAAGATTGTGCCAAATTGAGAAAAAAACCGTAGAAATAAGGCTGGAAATACATGAAAAAGAGGGAACATTCTTGAAAAAATGCGATCCAGCTTATATAATAGATATGTTTGACTAAGTACAATTGAAGACTGTCGACAGATGAAATCAGAATTCATATAAGTATTTATGGAGGTTGTGACACATGAAAAACTGGAAACGATGGATTGCCCTCATGGTAGTGATGATCATGACAGCAGCGATGGCAGCGGGCTGTACAGGTTCGCCGAAGAAGACCTCAGACGGGGATAAGACCCTTTTCTCCTACGATGGAACGGATGTCAGCCTGAAGGAGGCCTGGATCTACTGTAAGATGATTGCCAATCAGTATCAGCAGAGCTACAGCATGTATTTTGGCGAAAACTTCTGGACTATGAGCATGTACCAGGATAAAGATGGGAAGCCCATGACCATAGAGGAGTATGTAAAGCAGCAGGCAGTATCCCAGATCAAGCAGATTATTGTCCTGGACAAAAAAGCTGCCGACTATAAACTTTCTCTCTCCAAGAAGGAGAAAAAAGAATGCGAAAAGTACGCCAAGGCTTTTGCGGAGGATGAGACAGCCAGTGCTGTTCTCAAAGAGTGCGGTGCCACAAAAGAGGATATCCAGAAAATCTATGAGGATAATCTTCTTGCCGGAAAAGTCAGGGACAAGATGATTGAATCAACGGATACTAATGTCAGTGATGATGAAGCCCGGGAGACCAGGATATATCGTATCGTTTACGGGACCACAACCACTGATGATAAGGGTGAGACCAAGCCCATGGATGATAAGGGCAAGGCAGAGATGAAGGCCAAGGCTGATGCAGCATGGAAGGAGATCTCCGGAGGCAAATCCATCGAGGACGTGGCCAAAGAGCAGGAATATACTGAAACTGATGAGACCTTCGCAGCAGGAGAATCCGAGGAGGGCGAGGCCTTTGAGAAACAGCTGGCCGGCATGAAGGATGGAGACATGGTCCAGGGTGTCCAGGAGTGCGAAAACGGTTATGTGATCGCAAAGCTTGTGGCCTACACTGACAAGGAAGCGACCGAGAGCAACAGACAGTCTATCATTCAGGAACGTCAGCAGAAGACCTTCAGTGACACATACACAGAGTGGACCAAGGACCTGGAAAAGGATTGGGATTATAAGACCAGTGTGGACCAGGAGCTTTGGGCCCAACTGGTTCTTCACAGCGAGGAGTCCACTCAGGCCGGATCCAGTGAGACTGTAGAGTCCACCCAGACTGAGGGTGCCTCCACTGAGGCGGCCCCCGCTTCCACTGAGGCACCGGCAGGAGCCGAAGGCCAGGCTGATGGAACAACAGCAGAAAAAGCGACAGAGGCAGCCGCCACAACGGCAGCGGCATCCGAAAGCCAGGCAGCGACAGAAGCGGCAAAATAGTCTGAACAGCCGCAGCGGCGGCAAAGCAGAAAAAGGAAGAAAGCTGTAGAAAAACAATAAAAAAAGCCTGTATCCCCGAAGACCGGAGCATGACATTCCGGAGAACCTGGATACAGGCTTTTTTGGCTTGTGTTTTCTGCTCTTTTTTATTCTTTTTTTGTTTCAGCCGGACTTATTAAGAGATCTTTCGGTTTTTACTTCTTTTTCATATATTCATGCTCTTTTTTTATTTCCTCATAGAGCATAGGAGAGTTCCATACGGCATTGTATTCTGTCAGCATAGCTTTCAGATCGATCCTTTTGATTTCTGCCAATTTCATCTGCTGCAGGAAGTGCATCAGTTCAGGCTGCATAAAACCCGCAAAGACCAGCATGGGATCATTGATCTCATTGGTCCGGCCGGCGGCAGTCCCCTCGGTTCGGAGAAAGTCCTTTTTCTGGTCCGGACTGCCGTAGGCCAGAAAGCCAAGGGGGATATCGTACTCCTCTTCTGACACAGCGAGGAGACGGATCTGTTCTTCCCGGCACAGGGCGTCCAGCTGTCCCATGGATTCGGGAGGAAGTTTATAGGCTAGTATTTTCTTTTCCAATTCCATCTTGTTCACATTCACCTTTCCAATTATTCAGACCCTGTGAAGGCTGGTCTTATCATACCATATCCATGCCGGTCCGTACACAGGGAAGGGATGGGCCGGGGTTCAGATTCTGAAGATTTTGTGAAGATTTTTCATGTTGCTGGGAAAGATTTTGCCAGTATGGTATCATAAGACAAGAAGATAAAGGAGTGACTCAGAATGAATATATCATTTTACCTTCTGCCAAAGAACCAGGTGACTTATCTTGACCAGGAGGATGTGGTGGCAGACTCCCTGCGGCTCATGAATAAAAAAGGATTTCAGACTGTCCCGGTGATTGACGGGGAAGGACGCTATCAGGGTACGATCTCAGAGGGAGATTTCCTCTGGAATCTGATTCGGGATTTCCACATGGATCTGGAATCTATGCGGCGGGTCAAGGTGAGCTACATGAAGCGGCGGTGGAATTATAAGGCTGTAAGCATTGACGCAGAGATTGGCGAGCTGGCCGATCTGATTCTGGATCAGAATTTTGTGCCGGTGGTGGATGGACGAAATGTTTTTATCGGCATTGTCACCAGAAAAGTGATTATGCAGGCACTGCTGCAAAACAGACAGGAGAAGCAGGAAGATGAGTGAGCTTCCCAAAGAGTTTCTGCAGGTAATGCAGGAGATATTAAAAGACGAATATGATGATTTTCTGGCCGGATTTACCGGGAAGAGACACCGTGCCCTGAGGGTGAATCCTCTCAGAGCCGAAAGCAGAAGTTTTGCTGAACATGCCCCCTTCCCCCTCAGGGCGGTCCCCTGGGTGGAAGGAGGCTATTTCTATGATGATGACCTGCCGGTATCTGTGTCAAGGCACCCCTACTACGCAGCGGGGGTCTATTATCTGCAGGAGCCCAGTGCCATGACCCCGGCTTCCCGGCTTCCTGTGGTCCCGGGGGACCGGGTCCTTGATCTGTGTGCCGCTCCCGGCGGAAAGGCCACCAGTCTGGGAGCCGCCCTGAATGGGCAGGGAGTTCTTGTGGCCAACGATATCAACCGGGCCCGGGCCAGGGCTCTGCTCCATAATATTGAATTGTTTGGGATAACAAATGCTTTTGTAACCAGTGAAGCGCCCCATGTACTGGAGGAACGTTTTCCAGAATATTTTGACAAGATTATGGTGGATGCCCCCTGTTCCGGCGAGGGGATGTTCCGAAAGAATCCTGCAGTAATAGAGGCATGGATGGAGAAAGGACCGGATTATTTCTCCAGGCTGCAAAAGCAGATTATCCTGTCTGCGGCAAAAATGCTGCGGCCAGGAGGCTATATGTTCTACTCCACCTGTACCTTTTCTCCCCTGGAAAACGAAGCGGTGATCAGCCATCTGCTGCGGGAGAGGCCGGACATGGAGCCGGTTCCCATGGCGGATTATGAAGGCTTTGCCCCCGGGTTGACTTCCTATGCCGGAAAAGCTTTTGATGAGCGCTGCAGTCTCTGCCGGAGAATCTGGCCTCATAAGATGGAAGGTGAGGGACACTTTCTTGCCTTGCTCCGCAGGAAGGCAGAGGACCGTCCTTATTCTGAACAGCAGACCTTTAGTCAGACAGGGAAAGAAACAGAAGGTCCGACAAGGGAATATGAGGAGGAAAAACCAGGAAGAAAACGTGAGAAAAAAACCGGAAGGAAGAAACCAGGGCGCGGAAAGAAAGGGACTATGGATTTTCGAAGCCAAAGTTATCTGAATGGGCCCTGGTGGAAGAATCCCCGGCTCTTCAATCGGCAGGAGTCGCAGGCATTGGAACAGTTTTTCCAGGGGGTAACCTATCCTTTTGAAACGGAGAGGATTCGAAAGAAAGGAAATCGGATTTTTTATGTCCCGGCAGGGATTCCGGAAAATGCCGGTTTGTATTTTCTTAGAAACGGCCTCTACCTGGGGGAATTAAAGAAGCACCGCTTTGAGCCGGCCCAGCCCCTGGCCCTGGTGCTGTCCGGCGAGACCTTCAGGTCCAGTCTTTCTCTTCCGTGGAATGATTCAAGATTGAGCAGATATCTTAACGGAGAAACTCTGGAACTGGAGAAAGAAGAAGCAGAGCAGATCAGAAAGACTTTGGATCAAGGAAGCAGGCCCGGAAAGGAAAAGGCGGAATGGGTACTGCTCCTGGCTGATGGATATCCTCTGGGCTTTGGACGATGGACTGGGAGGATCCTCAAAAACAAATATCCTGCGGGATGGCGGCAGACCAACTAGAACCGGCTTTTATTCTGGAGGGGCTTTCTGATTCCACGAAAAGGCTGGGAAGTGAAGATTTCAGTATACATATTTTTCTGATTCTGATAAAATAATAATGAGCTTGTAATCAGGGATGGGGCTGTCGCATTAAAGCAGAAACCTCGTTGATATAAACGTCAAGGACCCTCATGTCCTGTGTTATGTCAGTTGGTGGCATCTGTTCGTCTGATGACGGACTGAAATCAGTCTGTCCCAGATCGGACAGACGCCACACAAATGTCAGACACATTGGACATGAGGGCCTTTTTTGTTATCTCAAATATTAAAATCCGTTTTAATGCGGCAGCCTCATAATACTGTATTGGAGATATAAAGACTTTTCTACAGCAGCACATGTCAGGGATTCTGACAGTGCATCCCGTTTCACGGGTATTCTCAGTTTTCTGAAGGAGAGAAAATGGATAAACATCAAATGAGAGATCCTTTTGCGGATTGGCAGATCAAAGAAAATAAAGTTCCGGAGGGAGTGTCAGCAGAGGGGACAGCCAATAGAGTTCCGGAGGAGGCACGTGCTGAAAAAAAGACTGGCGGGAAAAAGTCTTATAAGAAAGAATCCGGGAAAGAGCCTCAGGAGAATCGGACAGATGAAGTGCATAAGAAGACCTGGGCTCCCTATATTGCTACTCTTCTGATTATCATCATGTTCTCTGTGCTGGTCTATGCGGTGCTCTACTATCTTACACTGAACAGTATTGCTGTGGACATGAAAGATACTTTGGAAAAAGTGGCAGACTGCTATCAAGGGGGTCAGGAGCAGTGGGAGGGTTATGAAGAAGAAGCGGACATAGAGTATGAAAGACTGGTGTCAGCCATCAGTACAAATATCAATAAGGATAAGGGGAAGGACAAAAAGTATCTTGTGGAGAAGTACAGGGAACCCAGATTTTTCCGGAATCTGCTGATTGTCAACAAAAATGGAGATATTGAGGCCAGCGCTAATCCCACGAACCTGGATTTTCATAAAGATCAGTCTCCGGAACTGTACCAGCTGCTCCAGATTGACGATAAAACATATCCGGATGTCTATGCACCGACAGGCATAGACGGAACGAACCAGGGTATGCCCCGCTACTATCCTCACCTCCTTGAAGATGGCAGTGTGCTGGTGGCGGAAGTACAGTGTAATATCCTGGATCAGATTGCTGTTCACCGAAGCTCCTGGGAAGCCCAGATGGATCTGGCAGCTACCAGAATGGACGGCTTTCTTATGGTGGTGTCCACCAAAACCTGGAATGTTATTTACGGGTCCAAAAAGGCGGAGGCTTTTCGGAAAGCGAAGAAGAGAGACTACCGTCAGTTGTGGTCATCTCCTGAGCTGGGCATCAGCACTGTGGATGGAGTAAATTATTACACTGTCTTTCATAGTTATAATGATGACATTGTATTGGTAGCTGTGGTTCCTCAGAGGAAACTGCGGACCCATGTATTCCAGACAGTGCTGGCACTGGAAATCATATTTATACTTATGGTTTTTATTATGCTGATCTATGCTGTCTATGCCAGCAATGACCAGAGAAAGGGGAGTACAGCCGGCTGGAAAAAGATTCATAAAAGGTACTACAATAAAGAGATTGGTAAAAGATTGATTCTCTGTGCCATACTGGGGATGCTTGCCGTAGGAATGATGACCTTTTATGTTCAGACTCTGATCAGTGTTACCGGAACTGCAAAAAATACAGAGAAAAATCTGGGCAGCACTTTGAAAGCCCTGGAGGATTCAGAGTCAGATGTGGTCAATGCCAGAAAATTTGTAAATTCCATCAGAAGAGAGTTCTGCAGCATTTATCTGGAGAATGCCGGTTTTTTTGAAGGCCTGAACAAGGAGACTCTTTCTCTGGCCGAGTTAGATATTATGGCTGACTCCATCAACATCTACAATATGAATGGAGAAAATGTCCTTCATTCGGCCTACTCCCTGGAATTTGATAAAGAGACCATAAAGAAAAAAATCTATGATGTCTCTCTTGCCATGTGGACGGAAGACTATTATCTGGGGAAGCCGGAAGAAATCTACGATGGGTATAAATATCAGGAGATCGCCAAGATCATTAAGGATCAGAAAGGGCAGGAATATCTGGTGGTGATCACTGTGAGAGCGTGCGACCTTCCTGAGAGCCTGGATGATCAGACATTGAATGAAACCCTGGAAAAGGTGATGTTGAGTAATGGCGGCTTTGCCTTTTCCGTGGATAAAGAAAGTAAGATGTTTTCCTATTATCCCGAACAAGAACTGATTGGCCAGAATATCAGGAATTATGGTCTCGATGAGAATAAACTGCGTAATGATTACACTGGAGATATGGAGATTGCAGGAGACAAGTATATTGTTTCCATCGCCGAGAAAGAAAAGGATATGATCGGGGTTGCCATCGACAGATCCCAGGCTCTTCTCGGGAGGCTTCCCGTCACACTGTTGAGTGCCGGAGCCAGTCTGCTCTGCCTTTTGATTCTGTGGTGGCTGCTGGCTTTCCGGGGAGAAAATGTAACCGGTGTGGCGGAGCCGGCCTTCATGAAAAAGATTAACAAGGGAAGAAGCGCTGAAGCAATGACCATAAGAATTATCAGGAACCTTATGATGATTCTGGGGGTATTGATCTCGCTGGTGGCGCTGTTCAGGAATTATCTGTTTCCCAAAGAGTCGCTCCTTCTCTATGCTCTGGATGGAAGCTGGACCGAGGGCCTGAATATATTTTCATTGACAGTCAGCATTGTCAATGTCGCTGAGGGGATGCTGGTCATTCTTTTTGTCCGGAAACTGCTGGAACTGCTGGAGGACACATTTTCTACCCGGGGAGCTACCATATGCCGTCTTTGCTCAGGCCTGATCAAATATCTTGGCGTGATATTGATTATCTATAAATGTGTAGCGAATTTTGGTGTGAACACAAGAACCCTGCTGACTTCTGCCGGAATTTTGGGAACTGTAGTCGGTCTGGGAGCCAACAGTTTGCTGGCTGATATTTTTGCGGGACTCTTCATCATTTTCGAGGGGGACCTGCAGGTTTCAGATATGGTGGAATTTGGTGATTTTGTCGGTTTCATCGAGGAGATTGGAATCAGAACAACCAAAATTCAAAATGTGGATCATAATACCAAGATTCTGAATAACAAGGACATCACAAAGATCATTGACAGGGCAAGAAAATACAATTATTGCCATGTATATGTCACGGTCAATCACAAGGAATCTCTCGAGAGGATTGAGGCCATGCTGGCCAGGGAACTCCCTGCATTTAAGGAAAAGTTCCCATTCCTCATCGGTGAGCCGGAATACAGGGGAATCTCTTCTTTGACGGATGGCGGCATGACGCTGGATATCCGTTTTAAGGCACATCCACGCTACATTATTGAAGTGGGTTATGAGATGAACCGCGAGATCCAGAAACTTTTCACTGCCTACGACATCGAACTGAATATTCCTTATGTCATGAATCAGTTGAACAAAGAAGCTCTTCCAGGAACAGATCAGGATGCAGAGCAGGCGGATGCGTATCTGAAGAAGCGCTGGATCAAGAGAAGGAGGTGAAGATCAGATGGGCCTGATTAAGAAAAAAAGACCTGAAAAAGAGGTCGGTGTCAGACGTGAAAAAGTCCCGTTTATCTTTACAGTCCTTATGGTGATTTTGTTCGGCCTGATTGTTTTTGTCATGCTCCTTATTCTGGTTGCATTGACAACCTATTATGACATGGAATCGGTCACTTCCTATGTGGAAAGACATCACAGCTACTATCAAAAGCAGGAAAGAAAGTATCTGTCAGAGATTTGTCAGGAATACAAAAATATGTGTCTCCTGATGAAAAGCGAGATGCAGGAGAATATTTCCGCGGAGGAGATGATCAAAGAGGTTGAATTGGTCAGCTTCTTTTCGGAAAAATGTCTTATTCTGGATAAAGAAGGGAAGGTGGTCTATCCGGCTGACTGGGCTGGCCCGGACTTTTCAGAGAAGGAAATGGCTGTTCTGGCGGGCGGTGACAAATCTCTCATCCGTGTGGATGAGGGGGTTCATAAGATTTATTACAGCGGCGGCCTCAAGGACGGGGATCGTACCATTGTCCTGGAGGATTCGAACGTATTTATTGATGATCTCATGAAGCACCGGGTTTCCTGGAAAGCCCAGTGCGAGAATGTGAAAATCGGCTACAGAGGTGTGGTGGTTCCTCTGTCGAAAAGCAGCGGGCAATTATACTACATTCCTGAGGGAATGGAGAAACTGAAGAACTCCCATGCACTGGATAACCTGGAGGATGACCTATATAGTTTTGTGACAATCGGAAATAGGGATTATTTGTGTTTTTCAAGGATTATGGCTGATAATGACACAGTGCTGACAGCTCTTTATCCAGTAAAGGATCTGATCAGCCTGGTCCTGGGTACTACCGTCATATGTGCCCTGATCTTTGCCCTGGCCATGGGTGTCATCCTTGTCTACGTCATGACCTTGATCCGGCTGCGGAAAAAGGGAGAGAGAGTTTATCGATGGAAGAAGCTTCCCGGAGGTTTCGTTTATGACAGGAGAGCAGGAAGGCCGATGATGCTTTATGCCAGTCTGATTCTGATCTCCATGGCAATCCTGACTTTCTATTTTTTGACACTAATCGGGATTTCAACGAATTCTGCCAGGGCCTCGGGACAGCTTAAACAGGTGGTGCAAAGCTATGATAAGGCTTATCAGGATCCCAGAAATGCAGAAGAATTCATCAAGGAAAAGCGGGAGGTTTATCTCCGTATGCTGCTGGTTCTGAATGTGGATGACGACACTGTAATAGAGACCTTGAGCGAGCTGCAGCGTGAATCAGATAATATCTATTCTTTAAGCTATTATGACGTAAATGGAAAGCTTCTCTATTCTTCGAATCCCAGTGTAGGACAGATCAACAAGGAGGAGAAGGAAAATTTTGCTGAGATCAAGAAGGGAATCAGCAACAATTTTTCCTATATCAGTGATGTCAAGGGAGGCGGAGACGTTCCTGAATATCGGAATGTGGTCGTTCTCACGCTCAAAGATGGAGAAGCCTCGGGCTTTATTGTCACTAAGATCGCGGAAAATCGCCTTCCTGCAGATTTGAAAAGAGGGCTTTTGACGGATGAGCTTTTTTCTGTCAAGACGGGAAATGGTGGATCTGTCTTCGCCGTTGAACATAAAAGCAACATTATTTCTTTTGATGCCAGTGGAAAGCTGGTAGGAAAGGATGCTCTGAAGTGCGGGCTGGATCCTGAAGACCTGCAGAGCGGATTCTCTGGTTATCTGACTTTGAATGGCGTTCAGAAATATGCGGTCAGTGTCCTGGAGAAATCGCAGTATATTTATCTGGCTATGGAGGAGTGGGAGATGCTGATCAACCGTCTTCCCACCGTAGGAATCAGCCTGATTGCAGGAGTGATCTGTATTTTCTTCCTTTTTATTTACGTGACCATCAGGAGAAAAAGGGAGGGGGATATCCTGGATGAAGAGGACGAAGAAAAAGAAAGAGGCGTCAGGAATTCTGCCCATTCTGTTCATGTGGTGGCAGTGATGAAAGGGATTATTTTCGCTACGGCAGCCATAGTGACTTTGATCCATCTTTTCTATAATGTTCTTCTGCCGGAGTCGTCGATATTCTATTATATTTTTGAAGGAAACTGGGATAAAGGACTCAATATTTTCTCTTATACCATATGCTTGGTCACCATTTGTGAGAGCATTGTCGTGATCGAACTTCTGTCCAGGTTATTAAGGCTGATTGCCGAGATTCTGTCCAGACGGGGGGAGACCATATGCAGGCTTCTGATCAGCCTGATCAAGTATCTGGGTATTCTGGTGGTGATCTTTATGTGTATCGCCAACTGCGGCGTCAATATGCGGACTCTGGCCGTGTCCGCAGGAATCATGGGAACGGTTCTTGGTCTTGGTACCACCAGTCTCCTGTCGGATATTTTCGCCGGACTTTTTATGACTTTCGAGGGAGATATGCAGGTCGGCGATGCCATGATTATTGATAACTTTCTGGGAAGGATTGTGGAGATTGGCATACGGACCACCAAGTTTATTGATTCTGATGAGAATACATTGATCGTCAATAATCATATGCTGATGGGGCCGGTAAAGAGGGCCCGTACTTACAATTACTGCCACTCCTTTATCTATATGGACTATGATGAATCCCTCGACAGAGTGGAGGCCTTTCTGGCGGCGGAACTGCCCGGTCTGAAAGAGAAACTGCCGTTCCTTCTGTCAGAGCCTGAATACAGGGGCGTAGTTTCTCTCCTTGACCAGCATGTTAAGATTGATATCCGCTATAAAGCCAGCGCTGTGGACCGCTTCATGGCGGAGAGGGAAATGAACCGGGAATTGAAACTGATTTTCGATAAGTATCAGCTGTCCCTCAATATCACAGAGGATTATCGGATGACCGATATCGTCTATCTTCCCAAGGAGGAAGGTGATACGGAGGCTTCTATTGAGTTCCTGAAAAAAAGGTGGAAAGGAAGAGCCTTTTAAAAGGCTCTTCAACAGCCTAATCTGGCGGCAATCTCCTCTGCTGTCTGCCGGATCTCCTTGCGGAGAAACATTTCTTTGAGAGACTTTTCATAAGGAGGATAAGCGATGCCAAACTCTGTCACGATGCCGGTGATCAGGTCTGCGTCTGTGACATCAAAGGCCGGGTTGTAGGTTCCGGCAGCTTCGGGAACCATGGGTTTCTCATACCACATGGAAGTAATTTCCTCACCCTTTCGCTGTTCGATGACGATGCCGTCTCCATTGGGGACGGAAAGATCAATGGTGGAGGTCGGTGCGCAGACATAGAAGGGGACCCCGTAACGCTTCGCGGCCAGGGCGGCCATAGAGGTTCCGATCTTGTTGGCGGTATCTCCGTTGGCAGCAACCCTGTCACAACCCACGAAGACTGCGTTTATGGCTCCCATTCTCATGAGAGAAGCGGACATGTTGTCGCAGAGGACTGTGACATCCATACCGGCACTGGATAGTTCAAAACTGGTGAGGCGGGCACCCTGAAGGAGGGGGCGGGTCTCATCACAGTATATTTTGAAATGGTAGTTTTCCTCGTGACCGAGGTACATGGGAGCAGTGGCTGTTCCGTACTTGACCGTGGCCAGCTGCCCCGCATTGCAGTGGGTCAGCAGGCCATCCCCCGGCTTCAGCAGGGAAAGACCATAGCGGCCGATGGAACGGCACACCCGGATATCTTCTTCCCGGATGGCGACAGCCTCGTCGTGGAGGGCCTGGAGGATTTCTGACAGCGGCTGGTCCTTGAGAGAAAGAGCCAGACTGTCCATCCGGGCCAGAGCCCAGGAAAGATTCACTGCTGTTGGACGGGAAGAATTCAGATATTCTGCCGCAGCTTTGAACCGTGGATAAAAATCTTCAAAAGCGGCGGGTTCCGCTGCCTGGTCTGCCGTCAGTTCTTTGATAATATCCCTGGCTGCCAGATAGATGCCGATGGCAGCTGCGACACCGATGGCCGGTGCTCCGCGGACCTTCAGTTGGTAAATGGCCTCCCAGATGTCCTCCTGCCTGTCAAGGGAGAGGAGTTCAATGCGGGATGGCAGTTTGGTCTGGTCAATGATTACCAGGGAATGGCTGTAATCATCCAGAGCCACAGTATCATAGTCCAGGATGGACTTTTTGGGACCGATGGTCTGGTTATCGGGATCAATCTGGTGGATTGCTCTCTCCATGGCATCCATATAAGCAGCGGCATCCGTGAACGACCGACGGCGAAGAATCAGGTCTTTGCCGAGGGTCAGGATGATTTTCTCTGCCACAGCCCGCCTGTCAGAATCCTGAATGGAGGTGAGCTCCTCTGCATGAGTCATGCCCATGATCCGGCTGAGACACTCTGTTCCGGCATAGCCGGCCGCGTCTGCCAGGACCTCTGTCAGATAATCCTCAGGGAAGCCAGGGGCTCCGGCCAGAGGATCGGTGGCTTTTTCGGACCAGACTGCCTGGAACTTTTCCTGGAAAAGGTCCACGATCTCCAGGATAGTACTCATGCACCAGCCGCAGAAGCAGGCTCTGTCCGACGGGTCCTCAATGGTGGCATTACCATTGGCCCAGGCTATAAACAGGCTGGCGATGACAGTGCCTATGTCATATCCCATGGGTCCGAAAAAGGCGGACTCAGGATTAAAGACAAAGAGGTGCTCCGGATTGATAAAGATGGAACCGGTGTCCAGGCTTCCATGAACCAAAGCCTGGGGACAGTTCATAAAATGAAAACGGAGGGCTGCGGCTTCAGCCTGCAGTTTATCATCCCCGTAGATCTGATCCCTGGCGAAGTCCAGCACGGGAGGGAAGACATCATTTCGGCCTTTGTAGTCTAGGACCGGCTCTCCCAGAACCAGGTTCTCGATGAGATCACAAAACTCTGGATTGCTGAATCCCTGAACCAGTTTTTTCTTTTCCTGGTGGTTCATGCTGATATCGCTGGTAAGCAGAAGAGCATTTACCAGAAAGTCGGTGATCTGCTCAGCAAACCTGGGGTAGGTTCTGTGGGCAGTCAGACCTGACCGCATCATCTTATGATCCGCCATGCCCTCCATGATGATGGCGCTCATGGTCTCGTCGTAGAGATAGACTTCCGGTACCTGTCCGGGACAAAGCACATTCTGCAGGCGCAGAATATTTGCCTCGATGCGAGCCCGGTCTCTGGTAAATGTTATGTTGTGATCAACCTTTAATGGGTGCCCTGCCTGCTTGACGATGATGCGGCGCCCTTTATTATCTGATACACAGAAAGAACGACTCAAACTGTTCTCAATTTCGCTGCAGGTGAGGACTGCATCTGTGGGGAAGAAGGACAGTTTATCCTGTACATAAGCAGGGATATCCTTTTTCTCCATTAAAAAATAGTGATTGTAACTGGGCATTATGTTCACCTCTCTTCAAAAGGCTTGTTTCCGGGGGATGTTTCTTTTTTGGATTTCTGACCGTATGAGCCGAAACGGCGAATCATGGTCTCCATCTCCTGGTCTGACAGGATGACAGGTTTTCCGATGGACAGGGCCTTCACATAAACCTTGGCGCAGAACTCTATCTGCCTGGCGATGTCAAAGGCCTGCATGAGATCCTGCCCGCCGGCGATCAATCCATGGTTGGCCATCAGGGCCGCCCGACGGTCCTTCATGGCCTCAAAGGTCAGTTCTGCAAGCTCTCTGGTTCCAAAAGGGGCATATGCACCGCAGCGGACATTTTTTCCGGCGAAAGCCACTAAATAGCTGGAAGCGGGAAGGTCCATATGGTTGGTAGCCAGAACGGTACAGTAAGTGCTGTGGGCATGGACTACAGCGCGGATATCCTTCCGGCGCTGGTAGAATATCCGGTGCAGTTCCAGTTCACTGGATGGTTTGCGGCAGCCGTCCACAATCCTGCCCTGCAGGTCAAGCACCACTATATCCGATGCTTCCATTTCAAAGTAATCTATGCCGCTGGGGGTCAGCGCAAAGAGCCCTGATTCCTGATCAAGGACACTGATATTGCCGCCTGTCCCCACAGTGAGGCCGGAACGAACCAGTTCCCTGGAGTATCTTACTATCTCTTCTCTTATGGATTCAAGCAGCATGGAAATTCCCCCTCTTTTTTACTTATATTGTAAATTTAGGGCAGGGCAAAGTCAATTGTTTTTGCCGTCTGAAAAGTGTAAAATACAGCATAGTATGACAGGTAAATCAGGAAGAACATTTTCCAGGAAGGAGAGCTTATGTATCGATTTGATCTGGAGTTGTGGGTCTGGCTGCTGTGCAGTGGATTTGCCCTGTACAAAGGATATCAGTATTATCTGGCCAGAGAGGGAACGGGGGCAGTGGGATGTGCCCTGGCGGCTTCCTGTGCTCTGGTTTTTCTGGCTGGAAGAATCAGGAGTCTCTATTATCTTCAGCTGTCCTTCAAAAAGATCGATCGGATGAGCGGGGCTGCCTTCGAGAGATACCTGAGCCAGCAGTTTCGCCGCATGGGTTATCGGGTGAGATTTACAGAAGCCAGTCACGATTACGGTGCTGACCTGGTCCTGAAAAAAAGAGGAGAAAAGATTGTTGTACAGGCCAAGCGCTATGATAAGAATGTGGGGCTTGCGGCAGTCCAGGAAGTGGTGGGATCCGTTGCCTACTATGAGGCGGACCGGGCTATGGTGGTGACCAACAGTGGGTTCACAAAAAGTGCCAGGTATCTGGCACGGCAGAATGAGGTGGAACTCTGGGACCGGGAGGAGATCCGGAAACGGTTCCACATTAAAGATTAGGGAAAACTGAATGATAGCATGGAGAATAATACTAAAATCACAGAAAATTAAGTCAATTTAGGATAAATTTAGACGATAAACAGGGAATTTAAGGCAAATTAATAAAAAATATATATTATTTATACATAATAATGAGATAAAAAAGAAAATGTTCAAAAATAGTGTTGACAAAACAATGAGCCGCGATTATAATACAGACATAAGAAAGGACGGACATGATCCAGTCCATTATATAGATTTTGAAATTATAGTTTTCAGCACTGGTATCATGAAAGAAGAGGTGAGACCACCGGAAGATTAATTTTTAATTTCAGAATTTAAATCTTGAAGAAGGAGGTACGGACCACCAAAAGCATAAGTTTTTAATTCGACAAAATAACAGTTCAGGAGGTACAGGAAGCCATACAGTTTGATTTGAGAATTCCGGTTGAATGCAGGTAGAACGCACAAGCGATTGGGAGCTGACAGATCCTTCAGGGATAGGAGCTTCAAAGATATAAAGAACATTAGCGGTGACAGGACATCTGGAAGAGATTAGAGAATTCATAGGATTTGGAACTGGGCGTAGAGAAGTTTATGCCGTATCTGAGGTGTTAAGGGATCTAATGTCGGAAGTTCTTAAGGAAGGATTTCCTCTCTAGATGAGGGAATAAGGAATTGAGATCAGGCCGCTGGGATACCGCTTAAGGCTGAGGAGATAGCAGGAACCGTGATCATTTATTTCAGAAGGTTTGCAGAAAGCATCTGCTGAGAGGAGAAATCAGTAGAGAAAAGTAGCCGGTAAGAAAGATCGGTGAAAGTAAGAGAATGGGTTGTGAAGGTTCTGCAGCAGGATAAGTGAGAGCGGAATGGAGGGTAGACCGTTGGATGTAATATTTTTAATTGAACATTGTTGAGAGGACATCTGAATTTGGTAGTCGGGTGTCCTCTATTTTTATGGTTAAGTCCAGCCGCAATGCGGCCGGCGGCACGCATGCCTGCATGCAGAGCCGCTTGAACATATGGCAGGGCATGCCCTGGTATCCAAAGCAAACATCCAGTGGATGTTTGCTGGAGGATTGCGGCAAGCTGCGAAGCAGCGGGAGCAATCAGGACTTATATGATATAAGAATTCGGGCAAAAAAAGGATGCGGAGCTTTTAGTGCACCGCACCCTTTCAGGTCATTCTTATATTCAGTAATTACCTGGCAGCATTTCTGCCAGTAATTAATAGCTCTTGTAAGGCTTTTCCAACAGCTTCACTGTCTCATAGAGAAGCATGGCTGCTGCCCCGGTGCCGCCCTTGGAGAAAATCTCCGTGTCGGCGTCGGACTCGGAAGTTCCGGCTATATCGAGGTGAACCCAAGGCTTCTTCTCTACGAAGGAACAGAGGAAACGTGCTGCTGCGATGGCGCCGCATTTCTTTCCACAGTTGGCGATGTCTGCCACGGAGGAGGCATTCAGTTCCTTGTACTCGTCATCTCCGAGAGGCATGCGCCATACATTCTCTCCGGAAAGGATGGAACCCTGAACCACTTTGGAAGCCAGGTCCTCACTGTTGCTGAAGAGACCGGTGTAACGGTCGCCTAAGGCAACGACACAGGCGCCTGTCAGAGTGGCGACATCGATGATGTGGGTGGCACCGCACTCGCGAATCGCATAGGTGATGGCATCAGCCAGGGCCATACGACCCTCAGCGTCAGTGTTCACGATCTCGATGGTCTGTCCGTTCAGGGACTTGACGATATCTCCGGGTTTGGAAGCACTGCCGGATACCATATTCTCACAGGCTGGAATCACAGCGGTTACATTGATGCCGAGCTTGGCTTCAGCGATGGCGCTGATGGCTGCCAGGACTGCCGCTGCACCGCCCATATCTCCGTGCATGCCCTTCATGGCATTGGTGGGCTTTAAGTTATATCCGCCGCTGTCGAAGCAGATTCCCTTGCCTACCAGGGCAATCTTTTCGTCGTCTGTCGCACGTCCGTTATAGTCCAATACGATAAATTTCGGTCTCTCAGAAGAACCTTTGGCCACTGCGAGAAATGCTCCCATGCCCAGGTCTTCACAGTCTTCCTTATCCAGAACTGTACATTTGATATTGTACTTGCCGGCGATGCTCTTTGCCTGTTCCGCAAGAGCTTCGGGGGTCATGATGTTGGCCGGCTCGTTAACCAGGTCACGGGCAGTGGAGACTGCACGTGCCATCATGCGGACATACTGCTCTTCCTTCTTGAAGGAAGCAGGATCGATGCCGGTGAGCACGCCAAGATTCAGTTCGCGGGAATCCTTCTTGTCAGAGAGATACTTGTCAAAGGAATAGTCAGCAAGCAGGAGGCCTTTCATGGCGGAGCTGAGCCAGTAGGACACATCATCTCCGATGGCGGTCATAAGCAGGTTCTGGCTTTTAAATCTCTTGGCTTCCTTCATGGCTGCACCGAACTGAAGCTGGTATCTTCTTGGGGTCGCCTTCTCCGGGATACCAATGAAGATGAGGTTGTAATAAGGCTGTCCCTGGTAAGAGAAATCCTTTCCTCTCAGACCATACACTTTCGTTCCTCCAACCAGATCATCTTCCTGGAGAGCGGCGAAAATCTCACTGACCTTGCCCAGCTCTATACTAAGACGGTTTTTATGATTGTATGTCACGAGAAGAGTATCAAATTCATAATCCTCTAAATCGACGAGACGCTGTATTTGCATGATGATACGCTCCTTTCATAGATATTCAATGTGTTATTCATTGTCATGGGTGCCCGTCTGCGCTGATTCCCCGCCGGCGGTCCCGTGCCTGTCAAACTGTTTAAAGTTATTCCGGAGAAAAGTCTGCTGTATCCGACATCTGCTGACATAAAATCTGAGCAAAGCGCAAACTTCTCCCATAAAAATCTATTCATAGTATAGCACAGAAAAAATATCAAAAACAGAAAAGAATTGTATAAAATACATAATTTTTTGGCACAACCGTTATTATAATATCGGTAGAAAGAACTAATCAGGGTAATTTTTTGCTTCGCAGATTCCTGTCATCTCCCCTGTGGGCCGTGTGCCTGGAATCATGTCCCCCAATCCAACCATCAAGTATGACTGATTATGCAGGAAAGACATCGATAACTTTCACTCAAGTTGACAGAAGAGTTCGCCGATAGTATAATTAACATAGGTAAGTAACCTGGTTAATCAGTCCCTGCCGTGCAGGATGATGCTGAAAAGATCTGCCTGGGGATGATTTAATTAAGGTTAAGTATATCATAAAATATTTTTTATGAACAGAGGCTGGATCAGTTCAGCCGTGAGCGGCGGATGAGAGATGCCCCTGTTGAGGGCGGCAAAAAGGGCAGAAATGTCTGCGTCCGCCGGTGAATTATGTTTAGAGGGAGTGATGCAATGTGAACGATTATTCAAGGATGACTCCGGAACTGGAGGCTCTCGCCAACAATTGTATGAAACACGGCCAGATCCCTTCCGGTCTGTACGAGCAGTACCATGTTCTGCGGGGCCTCCGTGATGTAAATGGTAAAGGTGTTCTTGCAGGATTGACGGATATTTCGACCATTACCGGCAGAAAAGAAGTGGATGGAAAGATTATTCCTGTTGAGGGAGAACTCCGCTATCGGGGCTATGACATCAAGAACCTGGTCACAGGCTTTTATAAAGAGGAACGTTTTGGCTATGAAGAGATTGCCTATCTGCTGATTTTTGGAGACCTGCCCGGAAAAGCGGAACTGAAGTCCTTTCGTGAACTGCTGGGAAGCTATCGTACCCTGCCGACGAATTTTGTCCGGGATGTCATTATGAAGGCGCCGGGCAAGGATATGATGAATACACTGCAGAGAGGAGTGATCACTCTCTACAGCTATGATGAAATGGCCGATGATCTCTCTGTGGCCAATGTGCTCAGGCAGAGCCTGCAGCTGATCAGCACCATGCCTCTGCTGGCGGTCTATGGTTACCATGCCTATCATCATTATATTGAAGGTAAGAGCCTCTATATTCATACACCAAGACCGGAACTCTCCACAGCAGAAAATATCCTGAGGATACTCCGGCCGGATAAGCGCTACAGCAGACTGGAGGCAAGAGTCCTCGACGTGGCCCTGGTTCTTCACATGGAACATGGCGGTGGTAATAATTCTACATTTACCAACCACGTTGTTACTTCCTCTGGGACAGATACTTATTCTGCTGTGGCGGCCTCACTTGCTTCTCTGAAGGGTCCCAAACATGGGGGCGCCAATATCAAGGTGGTCCGGATGTTTGACGAAATGAAAAAAGAAGTCAAGGACTGGGAGGATGAAGAGGCCATTCAGAACTATCTGATCAGACTGCTCAACAGGGAAGCCTTCGACCGATCCGGCCTGATCTACGGACTGGGCCATGCGGTTTATTCCATCTCTGACCCCAGGGCAAAGATCTTCAAACGATATCTGAGCAAACTGGCCAAAGAAGAAGGGTTTCAGGAAGAATATGAATTTTACCAGAGAGTGGAAAGGCTGGCGGTCAGGACAATCAAAAAGGAGCGTCGTATCTACAAAGGGGTCAGTGCCAATATTGATTTCTACAGTGGTTTCCTCTATCGTATACTGGGGCTGCCGGACCAGCTTTTTACACCTATGTTTGCCGTGGCACGTATGGTAGGCTGGACTGCCCACCGAATCGAAGAATTGATCAATGGCGACAAGATTATCCGGCCGGCCTATGAGAGCGTGTCCATGGACAAACCCTACCTGCCGATGACCAGGAGAAAACTGGATCTGAAGACAGGAGCAGGCAGGTCTAAGGAGAAGAAGGATTAAAGTGCGGTATAGGAGAGGGAAAAAATATGAGTTTGGCAGAAAAGTGTGAAGAATCACCTGAAGAACAAGAAGACAGGAAAGATTATGAGCTGCTGCTGATTGCGGCCCGTCAGCAGTCCCTTCTGCTGCAGCAGATGTGCAGCATCCCCCAGGGAGAGCTGACCATGCTGCTGGTCATCAGCAATATCGAGGAAGAGAAGGATCGAAGCTATGTTCTTCCTTCCGAAATTAAGAATGTGATGCGGCTTTCAAGACCGGCGGTTTCCCGTATGCTCCACAATCTGGAGAGTAAAGGTTATCTGGTCAGAAAGATCAGTGATTCTGATCATCGTTATGTAAGAGTGGAGATCACCGGCCTGGGCAGAGAGAAGATGGCAGCGGCGTTGAAAAGATGCACCGAGATATTAAAAAGGGTAAAAGGAAAGATGGGACAGGAAGATATGGGGCATTTTCTGGAGTATAACAGAAAGTTCTGTATGATCTTGTCTGAGGAAATACTGGCATGAATGATCGGGACAATTGAGAGATTCCCGGCAGAGGCTGTCGCATTAAAGCGGCAGCCTTTTTTGCCTGGGGACTTTGTTTAACTAAAAGGAAAGAATCCCCCATGTCCTGCATTGTGTCAGGGAATATTACGCTCAATCTCATCAATCAGAGCTTCCTCAGCAGAAAGCCCATGGATCTGGGCAAAGCGGCAGAGGGCAAAGAGAGTCCTGCCCAGGCTGCGCCCCAGATTTTCGGAGGAGATTTCCCTGTCCTCAGAGCTGGAGACGCCAAGCTCAAGCACAGACTGGAAAAGGTCACGGAAAATGTCCGTCTCATTGCCGGAGATCAGATGGCGGCGGGCAGCTTTTTTCGCAATCTTCTGTCCCCGGATCAGAGCAGGAAAAGCGGCGGGAACCGCCAGAAGTTCTTCTCTGGCAGAGTCTGTGAGCTGGCCATGTTCTTCAGCTTTCAGACTCTCCCAGTCGGCCTGCTGCTCCTCCACACTGGAGTAGGTCTGTCCTTTGAAAACATGAGGATGGCGGTGAATCATCTTCCGGCAGACCTTGTCCACCACATCATCGATGGTGAACTCGCCTCCTTCCTCGCCAATCTGGGCATGGAGAACAATCTGGAAGAGAAGGTCTCCCAGCTCCTCAATCAGATGGCTGGGATCACCGGTGGCTGTCAGGTCCGAGATGGCCTGGTGAACTTCGTAGGCTTCTTCCAGCAGATGAGGCTTAGTGGATTCATGGGTCTGCGCCTTGTCCCAGGGACAGCCGCCCGGTCCTCGAAGTGTGGCGACGATTGCCAGAAGTTCCTGAAACTGAAAAGTATTATTTGTCATGACTTCCTCCTTTGCCCTGAGAGATTTGCAGCGTTCTGAACACTATTTTTCGGCCTTTCTGGCTTCTATCCTAAAAAAAATAACTGGTTTTTGTTGTAAGAAAATGTTATTTATTATAATATAGCAAGTGTCCGGGGACTTCCCTGGACATTTTACAGGGTTATTATACACCCTGGTAAGTCATTTGGAGAAGAGAAATATTTGTGATGATCTGATGATCATAGCGTTGGAAATTCTGAGGAAAAGGTAAGATTATGCGTATTTCATGGAATAGAAAAGGAGTAAATGTTCTGATCCTGTGGCTGGCGGCTGCGGTTCTTCTGCTGACAGCAGGCGGCAGATGGGTGCGGGCGGCAGAGACGGAAAAGACAGAGGTGACCGCGGAAGAGGCAGGGACAAAACGTATCATTCCCAAAAAAGTGAAGAAGATCAGCGGCAGCCTGGCGGAGTCTGAAGAGAGGTCTGGATCGGGAGACGAAGAGGAATTCCGGCCGAAGATCTATGTGGATCACAGGAAAGAGATGGAAAGCCGCAAGGAGTTCATTGGAGATATGGTATATTTTAACCAGAAGGATTCGGTCTGGAATGAAAATGGCTACTGCGTGGCCAGATCGGGCTGCGGTCCCACATCCATGGCCGTGGTCATCAGTTCCCTGACGGGAAAATGGGTCACCCCTCTCGACACGGTCGAGTGGGCTTTTAAACATGGCTATTATTCCGGGGACGGATCTGTCCATGAGGCGATTCCTGCTCTTGCCAGAGCCTACGGATTGTCCTGCCAGGGCCTTGGAAAGGACTATAAAAAGATCCGGTCTGCTCTTCGCAAAGGACATCCGGTGGTCTGTCTCATGGGAGAGGGATACTTCACTGCCGGCGGACATTTTATGGTGTTGGTGGATATCGACATTAAGAACTGCGTCACCGTGGCAGATGTGGGAAGCAGAGAGCGGTCTTCCTATAAATACCAGCTCAAGCAGGTGATCGATCAGGCCAAATCAGCCAGCGCCGGGGGGCCATTCTGGGCTATGGGCTATGAGAGAATGAGCGGTCTTAACGAAGGCAGTACCCTGCTGGATTACATGGAGTCAGATCCGGGGAAAGCCTACGACACGACCTTCCTTGCAGATGCCCGGGATGGTCTGGAAGAGCTTACTGCCGAGTCTCTGGAGATCAAAGAACTGTCCAGAAGATTTGTGTCTGTCTCTGAGCCGCTGACAGGGGGAGTCCTGAGGACGGATCTTTCAGGCAGAGAGACTGGTCAGATTTTCGTTGCGATGACCGTCAGAAAGAGTTGGGTTCCGGTGACAGGATTAATGGCAGAGTCAGCTTCTGTGGAGGATTATCTGACCTCCAGCGTCTCTGCTCTGAGGCTTGAGTAGATTATGAAGAAAATGAATTACAGAACGACAGTACATATTACCGGACAATGGATGAAGCTCGGGTTCCGATGCAGTCTGCCCCAGGGGACGGACGGTTCGGATATCCGGGTTCAGGCCTTATTCCGCAAGCGGAGTTCCGAGCGGCGGATGGCCATGGACGTCCGAATAGAGGATAGTGACATAGGGGAGCAGGTGATAGCAGATGCTGATATCCTACTTCCCTATGTGTTTACTGTGCCGCCCAGACATACGGTGTCGGTACATTTTGTTTTTTGGCAGGGCGTGGAATCCATTCAGCTGTCTGACCAGCCCTTTCCTGTACAGAAGGAGCTTTTTGCAAGGCAGGATCTGGTTCCTGTACGCAGGCCTGTCAGGTACGGCCTCCTCACCCTGGGTCTGCCCCTGCTCCTGGCAAAATATCATTTCAAGGATGGAATGACCAGGGATGAAGCTTTCAGGAAGGCCCACGGGGCGGTGTACAACCGCTGTGGTTACGGCTACAGCCCCCGTCAGAGGAATACAGATTATTTTGCGGATTACTATAGGAAACTGGTGTCAAAAAATGTCAGGCCGGTCAGAAACCGCATACTTTTTCTTTCAGAAAGAAGTCTGGACCCGGACGGAAACATGGCCCGGGTTATGGAGTGGATGCGGCGGCAGCCGGATGTGGAGGTGGAGGAGTTTATTCACAATCGGACAGTGGACCGTCTGGGACGCAGAGAACTCCGTGAGTGCGCCCAGAAATGTGCCGATGCCAGAGTGATTGTCCTGGAAGATTTCTATCCCCAGATTCATGCCCTGCGAAAAAGACCGGACACTCAGCTGGTCCAGTTATGGCATGCCTGTGGCGCCTTTAAAACCTTCGGACTGACCAGGGCAGGAAAGCCTGACTGTGTCCCCCAGACTTCCATGAATCACAGAAATTATGATCTGGTTTGTGTCAGTGGGGAGAAGATCCGTGGTATCTATGCGGAGGCTTTCGCTGTCTCCACAGAAAAAGTGAAGGCTTTGGGCGTACCCAGGACAGATATGTTTTTTGACCAGGAGCTCATGGACAGGACCAGAGAGAAACTGCTCCGCAAATATCCTCAGATGTCAGGGAAGAGAGTGATCATTTACGCACCGACCTTCAGGGGCAGCGGCAATAAGGACGCCTGGTTTCCTGAGGAAGCATTTCCTGTGGAGGATTTTCTGAGCAGGATGCCGGAAGATACCCTGCTGATTCTTAAGCACCATCCTTTTGTGAAGGCGAATATATCTGTCAGTCAGCCCTGGGCTGACAGATTGATCATTCCGGAGGAAGGGGAGTCTCTCAACGAACTGATGCTTCTGTCTGATCTGCTGATCACTGACTACAGTTCCTGTGTCTTTGAGGCAGCTCTGCTGTCCCTGCCCATGATTTTCTATGCTTTTGATGAGGCGGAGTACACTGGGACCAGGGATTTTTATTTTAATTATTCAAGCTTTGTTCCGGGGAAAGTGGCCCATGATTTTGAGGGATTGATTACGCTGGCGGACAGTCTTCTTTCCGGCCGGGAAACGCCGGAGACAGAACGGCTGGAACAGTTCCGGAAAGACTATCTGGATGCCCTGGACGGCAGCAGTACAGGCAGAATTGTTGAACATCTGCTTCGTATGTTGAATTGAAGCTGCCTGTTATTTCCTTAAAAATGGATAATTGCTTAAATTTTACAAATATCTGACATGAGATTGACAAATGACTTCCTGTTAGATTATATTCAAAAGTAAGAAGTAAGGCGGTGAGTAATTACCGTGCCGGGGCTTCTTCCGGCAGTTCTGCTTCTGAAGGATGAGAGAATTGACAAGTGCGATTGGCTGCATGTCAGCATGAATTGATAACATGAAAAGAAAGAGTGAGGAGATTTTTAGATGATGAAAGGTATTATTCTGGCGGGTGGATCAGGGACAAGACTTTATCCGCTGACAAAGGTTACCAGTAAACAGCTTCTTCCCATATATGATAAGCCGATGATCTACTATCCAATCAGTGTCATGATGATGGCCGGAATCCGGGATATCCTGATCATTTCCACCCCTGAGGACACGCCCAGGTTTGTCTCTTTGCTGGGAGACGGACACCAGTTTGGCGTGAGACTGAGCTATGAAGTTCAGCCGAGCCCTGACGGCCTGGCCCAGGCCTTCATTATCGGTGAGAAGTTCATCGGCTCCGATTCGGTGGCTATGGTTCTTGGAGACAACATTTTCCATGGTCACGGTCTCAAGAAGAGACTCAGGGCGGCTGTGGACCGGGCTGAGAGCGGCGGCGGGGCCACAGTCTTTGGCTACTATGTGGATGACCCGGAAAGGTTTGGTATCGTGGAGTTTGACAAGGATGGCAAGGCGGTTTCCATTGAGGAGAAGCCGGAGCATCCCAAGAGCAATTACTGTGTGACCGGCCTGTATTTTTATGATAACCGGGTGGTGGACTATGCCAAAGGTCTCAAGCCTTCGGCAAGGGGTGAACTGGAGATCACGGACCTGAATCGAATCTACCTGAATCAGAATGAGCTTCATGTGGAACTCCTGGGACAGGGCTTTACCTGGCTGGACACAGGAACCCATGAAAGTCTGGTGGACGCCACTAATTTTGTGAAGACCGTGGAGCAGCATGCTCACCGTAAGATTGCCTGTCTGGAGGAATTGGGTTACCTCAACGGCTGGATTGACCGGGAGGAGGTCCTGAAAACCTATGAGGTGCTGAAAAAGAACCAGTACGGCATGTACCTGAAGGATGTGCTGGAAGGAAAGTATCTGGATTAATCTGATAATCTGTAAAGAAATGGAGTACTGAATATGACGATTTTAGTTACTGGCGGCGCCGGTTTTATCGGAGCAAATTTTGTGTATCTTGAACTGGAGAAGCATCCTGAGGACAGGATTGTGTGTATTGACAAGCTGACTTATGCCGGCAACCTGGAAACCTTGAAAAAGGCTATGGACCATCCAAACTTCCGGTTTGAGAAGATTGATATCTGTGACAGAGATGCGGTGTTTAAGCTCTTTGAGGAGGAGAAACCTGACATCGTGGTGAATTTTGCAGCAGAGAGCCATGTGGACAGGTCCATTGAGAATCCGGGGATCTTCCTGGAGACCAATATCCTGGGAACCCAGGTGCTCATGGATGCCAGCAGAGCTGTGGGCGTAAAGAGATATCATCAGGTATCCACCGACGAGGTCTACGGAGACCTTCCCCTTGATCGGCCGGACCTCTTCTTTACGGAGGAGACGCCGCTCAAGACCAGCAGTCCCTACAGTTCTTCCAAGGCCGGGGCAGATCTGCTTGTAAATGCTTATCACAGAACCTTCGGTCTCCCGACCACGATCTCCCGCTGCTCCAACAACTACGGACCCTACCAGTTCCCGGAGAAGCTGATTCCGCTGATGATTGCCAATGCCCTTGATGACAAGCCTCTGCCGGTTTACGGCGAGGGACTGAACGTGAGAGACTGGCTCTATGTAGAGGACCATTGTAAGGCCATCGACCTGATTATCCGTCAGGGCAAGGTGGGGGAAGTCTATAATATCGGCGGGCACAATGAGATGAGAAACATTGACATTGTGAAAATTATCTGTCAGGCTCTGGACAAACCGGAATCCCTGATCACCCATGTGGAAGACCGAAAGGGACATGATATGCGCTATGCCATTGACCCGACCAAGATTCACGATGCCCTGGGATGGCTGCCTGAGACCATGTTTAAGGATGGTATCAGGAAGACGATTCAGTGGTATCTGGACAACAAGGTATGGTGGGAAAGAATCATCTCTGGAGAATATCAGAATTATTTTGAATCCATGTATGGAGAAAGACTGAAGGACGCGAAATCATGATGAAAGTAATCGTAACTGGTGCAAAGGGACTCCTGGGCAGTGATGTGATGGACGCCCTGAAAAGAAGAGGACACCAGGCAGTTGGCCTGGATATCGAGGAGCTGGATATTACAAAGCGGGATATGGTTCGTGAACGGTTTGAGGAAGAAAAGCCTGATGCCGTCATTCACTGTGCAGCCTGGACGGCAGTAGACGCTGCGGAGGAGGAGGCCAACAGGGAGATCTGCCATCGGATCAACGTGGGCGGCACAAGGTTTGTCGCAGAAGCGTGCCGGGCAGTCGGCGCCAAGATGCTGTATCTATCCACAGATTATGTTTTTGACGGCCAGGGTACCAGACCCTGGGAGCCGGATGACCCGGTTTCCGTGCCTCTGAATTACTATGGCCTTACGAAGTATGAAGGGGAACAGGCTATTGTGGAGAATATCCGCAATTATTTCATTGTACGTATTGCCTGGGTCTTTGGTGTGAATGGGAAGAATTTTGTGCGGACCATGGTGACTCTGGGTAAGAGTCACGACCGGCTGACGGTGGTCAATGACCAGATTGGCACGCCGACCTTCACCTACGATCTGGCCCGGCTGCTGGTGGACATGATAGAGACCGATAAATACGGTTATTATCATGTGACCAATGAGGGAGATTATATTTCCTGGTATGATTATGCCTGTGAGATCTTCAGACAGACCGGCCAGGAAGTCAGTGTAGTTCCTGTCAGCAGCGCTGAGTACGGGGCTCAGGCAGTGAGGCCTTTCAACAGCCGCATGAACAGGAGCAGGATCATAGAGAGGGGATTTACACCTCTGCCTGACTGGAAGGATGCACTTCGGCGTTATCTGGAACAGACAAAGAACGAGTTATAATTTGCCGTGGACCTTGTCATGATGAAGGACGGCGAAAGGAGAATGTTAAATGAGAAGTACAGGAATAGTCAGAAAACTGGATTCCCTGGGGAGAATTACACTGCCCATGGAGCTGCGGAAAAGTTTTGATATTGGGGAGAGGGAGCCTCTCGAGATCTTTACGGAGGAAGACCGCATCATTATCAAAAAATACAATCCCAGTGACATTTTTACCGGGCAGTGCGAAGACCTGATTGAGTACAAGGGAAAGAAGGTTTCCAGAGACTCCATCCGGGAGCTTGCCCGCATCGCCGGCTTTGAGATCACAGAGTGAGAAGATTCAACATGGTATGACAAATAAACGGGGCTGCCGCTTTAAAAGCGGCAGTCTCGTTGACGTAAAAGGCAAGAATCCCCATGTCCTGTGTTGTGTCAGTTGTTGGCATCTGTGCTTCTGATGACGGACTGAAGATCAGTCCGTCCCAGAACGCACAGACACCACCAAACGACAAACACGTAGGACATGGGGATTCTTGCCTTATCTTCAAGTTCCTGATTCTCTTTAATACGGCAGCCCCGTTTTAGCGAACAAAAGCCGTGCTTCCTGGTGGAAGTACGGCTTTTTGTGTATGGTTAAGATATGTTGAAATCTAAAATAATACAAAAAGATTACAGCGTGGTGTCATCATAGTTGTTGAACTCAGTGTAAGAGGTCTCCGGCTGAGTCTGTGAGACTTCCGACGGGTCGTAGGATGGAGTCGTGGCTGTCTCGCTGACTGCGGCTGCATCGCCGCTGGTGTCTGTCTCTGCAGGGGTATCAAAGCGTACAGAATCACCGCGTCTTTTGGCTCTGCGGCGGGCGCTGTCCCGTCTCTTCTCTTCTTTTTTCTCCTGCTTGGCCTTCTCCTGTTTGGCCTCTTTCATGGTGGTGAGGAACTGGAAAACAATGCCTACCGCACACAATCCCACCGTGATGCCGATCCAAACATAATTGGACAGTTTAAGACCGGTGCCAAGGAGGTACATCTGCTTCACGGCAACGATAGATCCGGCGATGGCTGTGACGAATATGACAACTGGTCTGCGATATTTGGCACACAGGAGTCCTGCGATGACAAACAAAACGCCGGCAACAATGTATATTATGAGTTCGAGAAGCTTGGTATCGGGGGCGGGGACGATCATGAGCAGGGCCAGATCAACGATAAATCCCGCAAAAAGAAATACGCCAAGCGGGTAGACCACATATGCCAGGGCAGCAATCAGAACTCCGGCTCCAAAGGCGATCAGCGCCGGATAGAGCACCGGCTTCGGAATAAATTGAAGCGCAATATTATAGGCTCCTAAAAAGCCGATTAAAAAGCCAATCAGTAAGGTCCAGGTCCTCATGAACTTATAACCGAACAGGCACTGCAGTAATGCGAGAGCCATGATGGTGATCGTTCCGAGCTCTCCAAAACCCGCGATGAATTCCCCGGTTTGTTTTATCATAGATATTTCCTCCTTCAAAAGACGGTTTCCACGCTGTAGAACGGCAGAGACCACAATTATTATGCTATTGTCAGTATAATTATAATATAAAATCACGATGGATTCAATGCTTGCATATGCTCTTAAATAGAAATATAATAAACGAAAAGAAGAAAAGGAGTTATGAATTATGGCCTGGTATGACAATGCAGTATTTTATCATATTTACCCCTTGGGACTATGCGGATGTCCCCACGAGAACCACAATGAGCAGGGCAGTCATTTTGACAAGCTGACAGAGTGGGCAGAGCATGCGGGAAGATTAGGCTGTACAGCAATCTATATCGGACCTCTTTTTGAGTCCGGCTCTCACGGGTATGATACTACAGATTACCGGAAAGTGGACGGGAGACTCGGAAGTAATGATGACTTTAAGAAATTCACTGCCCACTGTCACAGGCTGGGCATGAAAGTGATTGTGGATGGGGTCTTCAATCATACGGGCAGAGATTTTTTTGCCTTCCGGGATCTGAAAGAGAAGCGGGAGAATTCTGCTTATAAGGACTGGTACTGCAAGGTAAACTTCTGGGGGAATAATGAATATAATGACGGTTTCTCCTACGATAACTGGGGTGGTTACAATATGCTGGCCCGGCTCAACCTCTGGAACCAGGAGGTGAAGAATTATCTGTTTGATACGGTACGGTTCTGGGTCAGTGAGTTTGACATCGACGGTATCAGGCTGGATGCGGCGGATGTGCTGGATTTTGGCTTTATGAAGGATCTTCGAAGCTTTTGTGACGGGCTGAAGTCCGATTTCTGGCTGATGGGGGAAGTGATCCATGGAGATTACTCCCGCTGGGCCAATGAGGGCATGCTTCACTCTGTGACGAATTATGAACTGCATAAAGGCTTCTACTCCGGCCATAATGACCATAATTATTTTGAGATTGCCCACTCCATCAAACGACTCAACGGTCTGGTGGGGGATAAGATCAGACTGTATACATTTACGGATAATCACGATGTGTCAAGGATTTACTCCAAATTAAATAATAAGGCGCATATGGTTCCCCTGGCCATACTTCAGTATACGGTGCCCGGGATACCTTCTATCTACTACGGGTCAGAATTCGGAATTCCCGGAGACAAACAGAGGGGGTCAGACTGGAACCTGCGGCCAGATCTTAACCTGGCTGATTTCGATGAGGAGGCTGCTCTTCCCAGTCTTTTCAGAGCCCTGGGCAGGGTAAAAAAGGATTTTCCGGAGGTGACCTGGGGCCGTTACCAGGAGCTGCTGCTGACTAACCGGCAGTTTGCCTTTGCCAGAATTCTGGATGGCAGCGCAGTGATTACGGCGGTCAACAATGATGATCAGCCGGCACATATGGAGATTCCGCTTCCCATCGAGGCTGATCTGGCAAAAAACCTTCTCTCCAGACCTGAGGAGGCTGAGGAAGATAAGGAGGCGGCAGCCAGAGAGAGGGCAGCCCGCATGCAGGCAGCCAAGGACGGCCTGATGGAAAAGGCCGGACAGCTGATTGGGGCTTCGGGCGAGATCCGTCAGAAGGCAGACCATGTGAAAGAGGCTGCGGAAAAAATTGATGTTAACGGAGAGCGGCTCAGCGAGCAGCTGGGGGCATCGGTGGACAGTCTGCGGGAACAGATGGAGAATTTCCAGAGAGTTTTCCGGGAATTTGCCTCTGCCTGCGGAATGGAGATCAGCAGTGACAGCAGTGCTTCAGCCCTGGTCTGTGAGTCTGTAGAATTAAAGGATGGCCGTCTGATTCTTGACCTGGCAGCCAACAGCGGCATGGTGATTTGGGCAGGAAAAGAAAAAAGGTAAAATAACCAGTGGTTTTTTTATAAAAACTCTGATATTATCAAATATAAAAACAAATTTGTAACAAAAACAATTCTGTATCAAATGATTTATGACAAAAATTAAGAAATGAGGATTATTTTATGTGTGGTATTGTAGGTTTTACTGGTGGAAAACAGGCTGCTCCGATTCTTTTGGAGGGATTATCCCGTCTGGAATACAAAGGATATGATTCCGCAGGAATCGCAATCCGTGATGGAGACGGCGAGATTGAGATGGTTAAGGCCAAGGGCCGGTTGAAAGTCCTTGAAGAGAAAACCAATATGGGTCGGGCGATCCCCGGCACCTGCGGTATTGGTCACACTCGCTGGGCGACTCATGGACAGCCTTCCGAGAATAATGCCCATCCCCACCATTCCGATGACAACTGTGTAGTCGGCGTACACAACGGTATTATTGAGAACTACCAGGAGCTTAAGGATAAGCTGCTCAGGAAGGGATTCACTTTTTATTCTGAGACGGATACAGAAGTGGCAATCAAAACGATTGAATACTATTATAAGAAATATCAGGTAGGCCCCATCGACGCCATCGCAAAGACCATGGTCAGGGTGCGGGGATCCTACGCCCTTGCTGTTATGTTTAAGGATTATCCCGGGGAGATCTACGTTGCCCGTAAAGACAGCCCCATGATCATCGGAGTCGGTGAAGGAGAGACTTATGTGGCTTCTGACGTGCCGGCCATCCTGAAGTATACCCGGAAAGTCTATTATATCGGCAACCTGGAAATGGCCAGATTGAAGGGCGGCGAAGTGACATTCTTTAATCTGGACGGAGATGTACTGGAGAAAGATCTTACAGAGATCACCTGGGACTCCGAGGCGGCTGAGAAGGGCGGCTATGAGCACTTTATGATGAAAGAAATCCATGAGCAGCCCAAGGCGGTTCTGGACACTATGAACTCTGTGATCCGTGACGGTGAGGATGGAGAGTATCTGGATTTCTCGGACATCGGGCTTACCAAAGAGATTATCGGGGATTGTTCCCAGATTTATATCGTAGCCTGCGGTTCTGCCTACCATGTCGGTGTGGTTGCCCAGTATGTGCTTGAAGACCTGGCCGGCATACCGGTCAGAGTGGAGCTGGCTTCTGAGTTCCGTTACAGAAAGCTGCTGCTGGATGAGAAGGGCCTTGTGATTGTCATCAGCCAGTCAGGAGAGACCGCAGATAGTCTGGCTGCCTTGAGAGAGGCAAAAGACATGGGAATCCGTACTCTGGGCATCGTCAATGTCATCGGTTCCTCCATCGCCAGAGAGGCAGATCATGTATTCTATACTCTGGCCGGTCCCGAGATTGCAGTGGCAACGACAAAGGCCTACAGCGCCCAGTTGATTGCAACCTACCTGCTGGCCATCCATTTTGGCGCAGAGAGGGGACTGATTGACAGGGAAAGAGAGCAGGCGATGATTAAGGAGCTGAAGATGATTCCGGATAAGATCGCCAAGACATTGGAAGACAAAGAGCGGATGCAGTGGTTTGCCGCCAAGTATGCCAGTGCCAAGGATGTCTTCTTCCTGGGGCGTGGACTGGACTACGCCATCTGTATGGAAGGCAGTCTTAAGATGAAAGAGATCAGTTATGTTCATTCAGAGGCCTATGCGGCAGGTGAGCTCAAACATGGTACCATCAGTCTTATTGAAAATAAGACACTGGTAATCGGTGTCACAACACAGCCTTCCCTCTATGAGAAGACCCTGTCCAATATGGAAGAGGTGAGAAGCCGCGGCGCTTATCTGATGGGTCTTACCACTTATGGCAATTACAACATGGAAGATTCCGCAGATTTCGTTACTTATATTCCTAAGACAGACGCTCACTTTGCAGCTTCTCTGGCAGTGATCCCCCTGCAGCTTCTTGGCTACTATATCGCTGTGGCTAGGGGCCTTGATGTGGATAAGCCGAGAAACCTGGCCAAGAGCGTAACGGTGGAGTAGTGATTCAGGATATCGCGCCGAACATATTTTATAATGAGTACACACCGGAGCCTCCCGCCTGGGAGGATCCGGTGTTTATCTTTCGAGGCAGAGAAGTACTTCTGGGACGCAGAGAGGACGGCGCGCTGTGCTGCCCGGAAGCAGGGGAGTTTTCGGAGGAAGACCTGCAGTACCTGTTTCGGATTGATGGGAGAAAATATTATTTGTATCGGGAGGACTTCCCGGAAGATTACGGTCGGGAGGCACCGGATTACGGCGGCCAGGTCCCGGAAAAACCGACGTCGGATACAGATTCACTTTTTGCCCGGCTGGAGAAGCTGGGCTATGACCGCTGCGAGATAAGAATATTCAGGACTACAGATCCCAGGGAACTATGTTTTGCAGGCATGACGGCCTGGCATCTCTATGGCTGGTACCGGGAGAGTGCTTTCTGCGGACGCTGCGGCCATCCGACCATCCATGATGACCAGGAGCGAATGATGTTCTGTCCGGTCTGCGGGCAGAGGATCTATCCCAGGATTGCCCCGGCGGTGATCGTGGGGGTAACCGACGGAGACCGGATTATGATGACCCGGTATGCCGGCCGGGCCTACAAAGGACATGCTTTGATTGCCGGATTCTGTGAGATTGGAGAAAGCGTGGAAGAGACAGTCCGACGGGAAGTGATGGAAGAAGTCGGTCTCAGGGTGAAAAATATCCGCTACTACAGGAGTCAGCCCTGGGGATTTGCCTTTAATCTCCTGATGGGCTTTTATTGTGAAGTGGATGGGGATACCAGGGTTACTATGGACGAGGAAGAACTGTCTGTGGCCAAATGGGTTGACGCCCGGGATATCGGGCAGGAGGAGAGAAATCTGAGCCTCACGGCAGATATGATTATGCATTTTAAAGAATGCCGCCTGGAGGAAGGGAAGGAAAAGTCCCGGCCTGATATACAAGACAATAAGAAGAAAAAGGCCCTGGATCCTGTTCTTTCCCGGATCCGCCAGATCTGGGGACAGCGGGTCCCCGGGCTCAGTGTCAGGAGAAAAGGTGTCTCCGCTGTGCTGCTGCCTCTGGTCCGCAAAGATGACGGCTGGCATATCCTGTTTGAAAAAAGAGCATCTACTCTGGTCCGGCAGCCCGGGGAGATTTGTTTTCCAGGAGGCATGGTGGAGGAAGGGGAATCTTTTCGGGAAACTGCCTTCCGGGAGACCATGGAGGAGCTCCTGATCCGGGAAGACCAGATTGAGATTATCGCAGCCCTGGATCCGGTCATGGGCCCATCCGGCGCATCCATCTGGCCTTTTGCGGCGGTGCTCCATGACTATGAGGGTTCCTTTTCCAGGGATGAGGTGGAGGAGGTCTTCACCGTGCCTCTTCAGTGGTTTCTGGACCATGAACCGGAGAAGCACATGACAGAACTGGCCACGATCCCTGGAAAAGATTTTCCCTACGAACTGATCCCCGGAGGGGAAAACTATCCCTGGCGTCGAAAGAAGAACGCCATCATCTTTTACAGGACCAGGGGTGGGATCCTCTGGGGGATAACTGCCCGGATGACCTATGATTTTATCCGCCTTTATCAGGGAGAGTGATGGGGCAAAGCAGCGGCCGGTTGCGGCGGCTTTCCCCTTTGTGGTATGATAGAAAAGGTCAAAGAGAATTCTGACCGGCATAAATATTTTCAGGAGGAAAAAATAATATGGCATATCCAATTGTAACAATAACCATGGAAAACGGTGATGTGATTAAGGCGGAGCTTTATCCGCAGGTGGCCCCAAATACAGTCAATAACTTTATCTCTCTGGTAAAGAAGGGATTTTACGATGGTCTGATTTTCCACCGGGTTATCAAAGGGTTCATGATTCAGGGCGGCTGTCCCCTTGGAACCGGTACCGGCAATCCTGGCTACAGCATTAAGGGAGAGTTCAGCCACAATGGATTTACCAATCAATTGAAGCATACAGCGGGCGTACTGTCCATGGCCCGGTCTATGATGCCCGATTCTGCGGGATCTCAGTTCTTTATCATGCACAAGGATGCTCCTCATCTTGATGGAGAGTACGCTTCCTTTGGCAAAGTGATTGAAGGTATGGACGTAGTGGACAGGATCGCTTCTGAGAAAACCTTCCGCGATTCTCCTTATCATAAGCAGGTAATGAAGTCGGTGACGGTGGAGACTTTCGGAGAGGAATATCCCGAGCCGGAAACCTTAGCCCGCTGATGGGCAGGAGAGGAGTGTGTGCCTTAATGGAGCTGCTGCAGCCTGGGATGATGAGAACTGTTTATTCGGTCTTCCATCAACAGGGGGTACAGCTCCTTTTTTATACCTGGAAAATTGTGATTTCCCATGAAATGATTTCCCATGAAAGGAAAAACATCCGGCAAGAAAGTCATCCGCCCGGGAAATAAAAAACCCGGAAAAGTTCCGGGAGAATAAAAAAGCCCGGAATGTTTCCGGGAGCATATAAAAACGCAGACAGGGTCTGAGTGTCTGTTTACAAAACTGCTGCATCAAAGGCAGAGATTGCTTTCAGAACAATGTCTGCGGACTCGTCGTTATAAATATAAAGGGAGACAGGCTGCGAGATGTCCAGACTGAACACGCCCATGACAGACTTTGCGTCCACTGACGAGCAGCCGGAAACCAGGTCAAAACGTCCGTGAAAAGTATTCATAATTCCAACAAACTGCTGGATCTTCTCCAGGGAATCAATACAGACAGAGTGAGTAATCATTCCTTCGTCCTCCAAAAAACCTCTTTGTTGATGCCGGGGCTGAAAGCAGCAGCCCGGAATTATATTGACTCAAGCAAAATCTCAAGGCTTCTGATGAAAACATATGTAAAAATCATGTAACGGATTATTTTTAGTTTATCACTTGGAGGAAAAAATGAAAAGCTGAAATAATTCACCAAATTTTTGGGAAGACACAAGATTTTTCCGCAAAAATCCACAATGTTAACCGGAACTTTTTCACTAAAAACAAGATATATAACGATTGATGTAAAATTGTCAAGCCATTAATGGTGTCAGTCAACAATCACCACATTGATCCCTTTTTCCTGGAGGATCGCCAGGGCGGAAGGGCTGATCTGAGCGTCAGTACACACCGTATCAATGGCGTCGAAACTGGTCTGGATGACAACACCCTGCTGCTCAAACTTGCTTGAGTCGGCCAGAATGATCATCTTATTGGCGGAGTCAGCCATATATTCCATGGTTTCCACACGCATCAGGTCATCGCAGGTAAAACCGGACTCCGGAATGAAGCCGTCAGTGCCCACAAAAAATTTGTCGACGAAAAACTCTCTGGCACATTTCTTGACAAGAGGACCCACCATGCCCTGGTACTCTTTTTGGTACTCTCCTCCTAAAAGGATGACTTTTCTGAGGGGGAGTTCCCGGATGCGGATGGCAATATAGGCAGAGTTGGTGATGATGGTGACATCTTTTTTGAGCTTGGCCAGCTGTTCCGCCATCAAGGTGCAGGTTGATCCGGATTCCAGCATGACCGTCTCCCCGTTATTAACCATCTCAGCCGCCTTTGTGGCGATGGCCAGCTTTCGGTCATAATTGATGGTCATGCGGGTGTTGATGTCATTTGCATTCTTAATCAGGGCGTAACCATGTTCGCGGGAGAGAAGTCCCTCACTCTCGAGGTGGTCCAGATCCTTGCGAATTGTCACCTGAGAGACACTCAGAAGTTCAGCCAGACGACTGACTTCTATCTTTTGATAGGTATTAACCAGTTTTATGATTTTAGACTGACGTTCTGTCATTCGAAACACCTCCCACTTTCTTTGAAAAGTATATCATACCGATTGACAAAAGTCTATTCTTTCCTTGCCTGAAAATGCATTATCATATATAATGTATCTATATGCGGATTTTTAATCAAAGAAAAGAGAAATCCCCTGTGGTTTCCGAAAAGTGGAGACAGAAAGGCTGCCCAGGCAGCGGCAGGGGACATTTCGTCCGCAGAATTCAGATGCTGGAAAAGGTGGTTAGAGATGAGTCAGGAAAAAGTGAATGCCAGAAAAGAATACAAGAAGAACAGAAAAGAGATTCTGGCCAGGGAGAAACGCAAAAAAGCCATTGGCAGATTTACAGGATATCTGGCAGTGCTGGTAATCGTTGTTGGAGTAGGTTTTTCCTTCTATAAAAAGGTCGTACCGGAAAAGGAACCGAACATACAGACATTCAGTTATCTGTCGGCAACGGATTCCTACGGGATATTTACTCCGTCTCTTCCGGAAGGAGAATAAACGATCGGACACCCGGATTCTTTTAGGAGGATCCGGGTTTTTTCAATTTCTGATTGATTATTTGAAAAAAGCCGGTGGATGGAACCGGGCGGGAGGTGAGATTATGGCCTTTACACATCTGCATGTGCATACTGAGTACAGTCTTCTTGACGGGTCAGGAAAAATCAAGGAGATGCTTCCCAGAGCAAAGGAACTGGGCATGGACAGTCTGGCGATCACAGACCATGGTGTGATGTACGGTGTGATCGATTTTTATAAAATGGCAAAAAAAGTGGGAATCAAGCCTATCCTGGGCTGTGAGATCTATGTGGCGCCGGGGTCCCGCTTTGACCGGGAGAAAAGCCAGGATGAGGACCGCTATCATCATCTGGTGCTTCTGGCGGAGAATAACCAGGGTTACAGGAATCTGATGAAGATCGTGACCAGGGGTTTTACGGAGGGTTACTATTATCGGCCCAGGGTGGATTATGAAGTCCTGGAGACCTACCATGAAGGTATTATTGCCCTTTCGGCCTGCCTTGCAGGAGAGATTCCCCGCAAGATTGTCAAAGACGACTATGAAGGGGCAAAGGAATCGGCGTTAAAGCTCAGGAGTATTTTCGGGGAAGACAACTTTTTCCTGGAACTGCAGGACCATGGAATCCGGGAGCAGAAGCTGGTCAACAGTGCCCTCATGCGCATGTCACAGGAACTTTCCATTCCTCTGGTGGTGACCAATGATGTCCACTATATCATGGAGGAGGATGCTGTTCCCCATGACCTGCTTCTCTGTATTCAGACGGGAAAACGGGTTTCCGATACAGACCGGATGCGGTATGAGGGCGGCCAGTATTATCTGAAGTCTGAGGAAGAGATGGCCAGAATCTTTCCCTACGCCAGGGAGGCCATGGAAAATACCCACAGAATCGCAGAGCGGTGCAATGTGGAGATCGTGTTCGGGGAGCAGAAGGTGCCCCGGTTTGATGTGCCTGAGGGTTATGATGCCTATTCTTATCTGAAAGAACTCTGCGAAAAGGGGCTTGAAAAACGTTACGGCGGTGTGGGTCAGAACAAAGTGGAGGAGCTGAGGCCCAGGCTGGAGTACGAACTGGAAACCATCCGGAACATGGGCTATGTGGATTATTTTCTGATCGTCTGGGACTTCATTCGTTATGCCAGGAGTCAGGGGATTGCCGTCGGTCCCGGCCGGGGGTCGGCCGCCGGCAGCATCGTCTCCTACTGCCTGGAGATTACCAATATTGATCCCATTCGTTATCAGCTGATTTTTGAACGTTTCCTGAATCCGGAGCGTGTCTCTATGCCGGATATTGATATAGACTTCTGCTTTGAACGCAGGCAGGAGGTCATCGACTATGTTTACCGGAAATATGGAAAGGAAAAGGTGGTACAGATCATCACCTTCGGGACCATGGCTGCCCGGATGGCTGTCAGGGATGTGGGCAGAGTGCTCGACATACCCTACGCCAGAGTGGATGTGGTGGCCAAGATGATTCCCATGGAGCTGGGTATTACTATAGAGAAGGCTCTGGGGATGAACCCGGAGCTGAAGAATCTCTATGATAGTGATGAGACGGTCAGAAATCTGATTGATATGTCCATGAGGCTGGAGGGACTTCCCAGGCATTCCTCCATCCATGCTGCAGGGGTGGTGATTGGCTCTGAGGCTCTGGATGAATTTGTTCCCTTATCCCGGGGAGCGGATAATGTCATCACCACTCAGTTTACCATGACGACCATCGAGGAACTGGGCCTTTTGAAGATGGACTTCCTGGGGCTGAGGACGCTGACGGTGATCCAGGATGCGGAGCGAATGATCAGCCTCAGGCTCGGCAGACCATTTTCTGTCGAAACTATTGATTATGAAGACAAGGCTGTCTTTGACATGATCAGTCAGGGGAAGACGGAGGGTGTCTTCCAGCTGGAGAGTGCCGGGATGAAATCTTTCATGAAAGAGCTGAAGCCCGGCAGCCTGGAGGATATCATCGCCGGGATCTCCCTCTACCGGCCCGGTCCTATGGACTTTATCCCCAAATACATTAAGGGCAAACAGAACCAGGACAGCATTCGCTACAGCTGCCCCCAGCTGGAGGAAATTCTGGCGCCGACCTACGGCTGTATTGTCTACCAGGAACAGGTGATGCAAATTGTCATGAGCCTGGCAGGCTATACCCTGGGCAGGAGTGACCTGGTCAGAAGGGCCATGTCCAAGAAAAAGGGGGATGTGATGGCCAGGGAACGGAAGAATTTTGTCTACGGCAATCCCGAGGAGGGCGTGGATGGCTGCATCAAGAGAGGGATTCCGGAAGATGTGGCAAATCATGTTTTCGATGAGATGATCGATTTTGCCAAGTACGCTTTCAACAAGAGTCATGCGGCGGCCTATGCGGTGGTATCCTACCAGACAGCATGGCTGCGATGCCACTATCCGGTGGAATTCATGGCGGCCCTGCTGACTTCAGTGCTGACCAATACCAAAAAGATCAAGGAATACATCAACACCTGCCGGGCCATGGGAATTGAGATCCTTCCTCCGGATATCAATGAGGGAGAATCAGGCTTTTCGGTGTCAGGGGATGCCATCCGCTACGGTATGGCGGCCATCCGGAGCCTGGGCAGAAATGTCATTGACTCCATGATTGAGGAGAGAGAACGAGGCGGCCGGTTTAAGGACCTGAAGGACTTCATGTCGCGGCTTAGTTCCCGGGAAATCAACAGGAGGACCATGGAGAACCTGATCAAGTCCGGAGCACTGGATAGTATGGGGGCCAGCAGAAAACAGCAGATGGCTGTCTACCCCATGATCCTGGATGAGGTCAACCGGGAGAGGAAAGAGATGATTTCGGGCCAGATGTCCCTCTTTGATTTCTTCTCTGAAGAAGAGAAGAAGCAGTACGGGATTCAATATCCACCCATCGGTGAATATGATACAGGTCAGAAGCTGGCCTTTGAGAAAGAAGTGTTGGGCATCTATGTCAGCGGCCATCCCCTGGAGGATTATATGGCCTCCATGGAGAAACAGGTCTCTGCCAGAACCACGGATTTTGAACCGGATGAAGACACGGGCAGGACCGTGGTCCGGGACAATCTGAACTACGTGGTGGGCGGCCTGGTCAGTGAGGTGACGGTAAAGCTGACTAAAACCAACCAGAATATGGCTTTTGTCACTTTGGAGGATCAGTACGGCACTCTGGAGGTGATTGTTTTTCCCAGGGACTATCAGCAGACCCGGCAGTATCTGGAGACTGATCGGAAGGTTTATGTCAAAGGCAGAGCCTCTGTGTCCGAGGAGAGTGGGAAGCTGATTGCTGAGTTCATTATTCCCATGGACCAGGTGCCAAAAGATATCTGGATTCAGACTCCCGATATCGCTTCCTTCACAGACAGACAGGAGGATCTTTTTGACATTATCAGGAAGGCGCCGGGCCAGGAGCAGATTGTTATCTTTTCCAAGGCTGAGCGGGCGGTAAAAAGGCTTCCCTCCTATGAAAAGGTCGAGCTGAATGACCAGACACTGCAGGCCATGAAAAAGCTTTTCGGCGCAGAAAATGTGAAGATTGTGGAGGCCAATATCGGGAAAATGAACACAAAAGGAAGCTTTCGGAAAAAGTAGAATTGAGCAAAGTTTTTTTCTGACAGTCTGACTCCGCTATTGAAAAATTGCATAAAAAGTTATATGATAAAAGACAGTAATATATCATCTTTATACGAAAATTGTATGATTTGAGGAAGTATTACCTGAATAGTTGCCTTTATATGGAGATTACAAAAAAGGGAGGACAAAGAATGAGTAATAGTGCATCAGCAGTTAACACGATTGCGATCCTTACCAGCGGTGGAGACGCACCTGGAATGAACGCAGCTGTCCGCGCCTGCGCACGTACAGCATGGGCAAGAGGCGTTAATGTAAAAGGAATCATGCGTGGATACAGTGGACTTCTGAAGGAAGAGATTTTTGAGATGGAAAAGAAGTTCACCACAAATATTATATCCCGGGGAGGAACAACCCTCTACACCGCCAGATGCCTGGAGTTCAAAAAACCTGAAGTTCAGGAGGAAGCAGCTGAGATCCTGAGAAAGCATGGTATTGACGGCCTCATCGTTATCGGCGGCGACGGTTCCTTCCGCGGTGCCCAGGCCATGTCCCGTCAGGGCATCAACACAGTAGCTCTTCCCGGAACCATTGACCTGGATATCGGATGTACCGAGTACACCATTGGTTTTGACACAGCGGTTAACACAGCTCTTGACGCCATCGATAAGATTCGTGATACTTCCGCTTCCCACGAGCGTTGTTCTATCATCGAGGTAATGGGAAGAGACGCAGGATATATTGCACTGTGGTGCGGTATAGCTTCCGGTGCTGAGGAGATCATTATTCCTGAGCGCTATGACGGCAACAGGCCGAAACTGCTTCTTTCTCTGATTGAAGGCGTTATGGAAACTCATGGCAAGGGTAAGAGACATCACCTGATCATCAATGCAGAGGGTATCGGACACTCCCACAGCATGGCTAAGGATATCGAGAACGCCACCGGTATTGAGACCAGAGCGACCATCCTGGGCCATGTACAGCGAGGCGGAAGCCCGACAGCCCGTGACCGTGTCTATGCGTCCTACATGAGCGCTCTGGCTGTAGACCTGCTCTGTGCGGGTGCAACCAACAGAGTTGTGGGCTATCGTAATGGTCAGTATATTGACTATGATATCGAGGAGGCCCTCAGCATGCACAAGGATGTGGATGAGTACGAGTATCAGATTTCCAGAATGCTGGGCCGTTCCATCTACACTCTTTAATGAAAAAGAATATCACGATATAAAACGGGGCTGCCGTATGGCAGCCCCGTTTTTTTATCCTTCGGGTTCAGACCAGGGTAAAGGAGGAACGGAAGATCTCCTCGACGGCGGACCGGTCAATCGGGAAGGGGTAGGTACCAAGTTTTGAGGCGTCCTTTTCCAGGAAGGTATCTGTAAAGGAGGTCAGGTCATCTTCTGTGATGGAGACTGGTCCCATGAGGGTGCGCAGACAGCTGTCAAAGGAGGCCAGGTCATCGAAGCCCAGAAGGGAGAGCGCCTGGTCTACGAGGTCAGCATTGTTTTTGGCGTACTCTCTGAGGTAGGCAGCCAGAAAGAGACCGCAGGCCCTGCCGTGGGGCAGACCCAGTTTATAGGTCACTCTGTAACTCATGGCATGGGGCAGGGAAGTACCTGTGTGGGCTATGGCCATGCCTGCCACAGTGGAGACCATCATCAGCTGACGTGCCGCCTCCGGATTCAGAGGATCCGGAGATGCCGGAAGATCTTTAATCTGACCCCATAATTTCAGACCGTAGGAAGAAAACATACGGTTGTAGCTGTCTGCTTTGGCGTGAAGAAAGCTCTCGAGACTGTGGGCCAGGGCGTCTATGGAAGTGCTGACGATGATACTCTTTTTAGCGGCAAGCAGATATTTGCCGTCGACAAGGGCAGCTTCCGGGTAGATGCGGTAAGGGATGCTGCCCTTGGTCTTTTCTTTATGGTAGGTGAGGACCGACACGCCGGTCACTTCAGAGCCGGTACCGCAGGTGGTGGGGACGGCAATGACAGGAAGGGCCTGAAGATCTTTCTTGATTCTGAGGTCCTGGCCCGTCAACTCCGGGTTGTTGATCATAAGGGCGATGGCCTTGGAGGCATCCAGAGGGGATCCACCGCCGATGCCGATGACAAAGTCCGCCTGAAACTTTTTCCCAAGGTCCGCTGCCTTTTCGATGGTCTCCACCGATGGATTCTCCTCCACTTCAGAAAAGATATCATAGGGGATAGAAGCTTCTTCCAGTGCGCTGGTCACATCGTCGAGGGAACCGTTGACCCTGGAAGAGTGCCTTCCGGTGACAATCAGGGCCCGCTTTCCACACTGGCTGAGGATATTCTTGTGTCGGGCCACGCAATCTTCCTCAATAAATACTTTTGTTGGAATATAGAACTGCATATTTGCTCCTTTCAATGGCTCCGGCATCCTGCCGCCCGAGGACAGCGGGGATTTCCCGGGAAGTAATACGTTTTCTCTGTTTCAGTTTACTGGTATTTTATCACGTACTTCACCCGTAGACAATCCTGGATCAGCGGGCGGCCGGAAGCAGGATCAGTCTGTAAAAAAAGTGTTTGATTTGATAAAAAAACTTGAAGTATCATTGTTTTATGTTATGATGTAATTTGAGCTTTTGCAACTCTCTGTTATTTTTCAGCTGCAGTTTTTCCCGGATTGGGTGGATTGCAGGATCAGAAAGGGAGGATGGGTTTATGAAGATTTTAGCGCCGTCAATTTTGTCAGCGGATTTTGCGAATCTGGGCCGGGATGTGTTGGAGTCCCTTGATGCAGGAGCCCAGTTTGTTCACATTGATGTGATGGATGGGGCATTTGTTCCTCAGATTTCTTTTGGAATACCGGTGATTAAGGATTTGAGACCATTGACTGATGCGGTTTTTGATGTGCATGTTATGGCGGAGGAGCCGGGGAGATTTATTGAAGATTTTGCCAAAGCAGGATCGGATATTATCACAGTACATGCAGAGGCCTGCCGGCATCTGGACCGGGTCGTTCAGCAGATTCGGGCATGTGGAAAAAAGGCTGCCGTTTCCCTGAATCCGGCCACGCCCCTGGAGGTGCTTGATTATGTGCTGCCGGACCTGTATATGGTTCTCATCATGTCGGTGAATCCCGGTTTTGCCGGACAGCAGTATATTCCATATTGTGATGAGAAGATTCGCCGTCTCCGGAAGATGATTAAAGACAGGGGCCTGGAGACCCTCATTGAAGTGGATGGGGGTGTGAAGGCATCCAATATCAGGAGAATTTCTGAGTGCGGTGCCGACGTCTTTGTGGCCGGTTCAGCCGTCTTCGGAGGAAACATCAGAGATAACGTGCAGGAACTTCTCAGGGAGATGGGAGATTAAGTGTATTTCGGAAAGAGCTTTCAATGGGCTCATGGGAAATCGTCAGGACGATGAAGATTGAAAAGATAAGACTAGAGAAAAGAGGGTAAATACTATGAGTGATTGTACTAGTAATTGTGATACATGCGGAGTTAGTGATTGTGCCTCAAGGCAGGGGACACCGGCGGATTTTTCTGTGAAACTGGCAGCCGGGTGCTCAGTGAAGAAAGTGGTGGGCGTTGTTTCCGGCAAGGGTGGAGTCGGTAAATCTATGGTGACTTCTCTCCTGGCGGCAGCCTCCATGAGAGAAGGATTTAAGACAGCCGTTCTGGACGGAGATATCACCGGACCATCCATTCCCAAAGCCTTTGGCGTTCATCAGAATCTTGTGGGAAGCCCGGACGGACTGATTGTTCCGGCAACGACTTCCCTGGGCATAGACCTGGTTTCTGTCAATCTGATGCTGGCCAATGAGACAGATCCGGTAATCTGGAGAGGACCGGTTCTGGGCGGCGTTATCAAGCAGTTCTGGGGAGAAACCCTCTGGAACAACATAGACTATATGTTTATTGACATGCCTCCAGGAACAGGGGATGTCCCGCTGACCATCTTCCAGTCCATTCCGCTGGACGGAATTATCATCGTTGCTTCTCCCCAGGAACTGGTGGGGATGATTGTGGAGAAGGCTGCAAATATGGCCAGAATGATGCAGATTCCGATCCTTGGTATCGTGGAAAACATGAGTTATGTGGTATGTCCGGACTGCGGCAAAAAGATCAATATTTTCGGTGAGAGTCATATTGATGAGATTGCCAGACTTTATGATGTGCCGGTACTGGCTAAACTTCCCGTGGATCCCGCCCTGGCCCAGGCCTGTGACGAAGGAAAAATTGAGTTCCTGGAGAACGATTATATGAAGGATGCCATGGAGGTTATCAAGAAACTTTAGGAGTAAAAAGGAATTAGATGAATAATAATAAAAGAGACAATGATTCAAATAGAAACAGGAAGATCCGGTCCCTGGTGGCTATGCTGGTAGTCTGTCTGGGAATCACGGTTCTTTTCACCACGGTCATGAACCGTTACCGGAATGGGGAGCAGGTCAAAAAGACCTACAGCGAGTTCCTGGAGATGCTTGATAAAAAGCAGGTTTCCAAAGTGGAGATCCGGGACAACAAGATTGTTTTTGAACCCAAGGAACAGAATAATCCCCTGGTAAAAACCACCTACTATACGATCCCCGTCACCGGCGACTATGCCCTGGTCAATCGACTGACCGACGCCGGCGTGGAATTTGAGCGGGAGGACACCAGCGGTTCGACCATGGTGGCTTCTGTTCTGGTGAGTTATCTGCTGCCATTTATTCTCATTTACGGCCTGATGTATTTCGTGATGCGGGGCATCGGCAGAGGCGGCGGTATGATGGGCAGTGTGGGTAAGAGCAACGCCAAGGTCTATGTAGAGAAAAAGACCGGCGTCACCTTCGCAGATGTGGCAGGGCAGGATGAGGCCAAGGAAAGCCTGAAGGAGATGGTGGATTTTATCCATAATCCGCAGAAATACACCAGGATTGGAGCAAGACTCCCCAAGGGAGCCCTCCTGGTGGGTCCCCCTGGTACAGGAAAGACTCTGCTGGCCAAAGCTCTGGCAGGTGAGGCAAATGTTCCGTTCTTCTCACTGAGCGGTTCCGATTTTGTGGAGATGTTTGTCGGTGTCGGTGCCTCCCGTGTCCGCGACCTCTTCAAGCAGGCCCAGGGTATGGCCCCCTGTATCATATTTATCGATGAGATTGATGCCATAGGAAAGAGTCGTGACAGCCGTTATGGCGGTGGAAATGACGAGAGGGAACAGACGCTGAACGCTCTCCTGGCGGAGATGGACGGCTTTGATTCCTCCAAGGGTATCGTGATTCTGGCAGCGACAAACCGGCCGGAGGTACTGGACAAAGCCCTCCTGAGACCGGGGCGGTTTGACCGTCGCGTTATCGTGGAACGTCCGGATCTGAAGGGCCGTGTGGAGGTTCTCAAGGTTCATTCCAAGGACGTCCGTATGGATGAGACTGTGGATCTTGATGCCATTGCTCTGGCCACATCCGGCGCTGTGGGTTCGGACCTGGCCAACATGATCAATGAGGCTGCCCTCGCTGCCGTGAAGGCAGGACGTACGGCTGTATCCCAGCAGGACCTCTTTGAGGCAGTGGAAGTTGTCATTGCCGGTAAGGAAAAGAAGGACCGTATCCTGGGAGAGGATGAAAAGAAGATTGTGGCTTATCATGAGGTGGGTCATGCCCTCTGTATTGCTGTGCAGAAGCATACGGAGCCGGTGCAGAAGATCACCATCGTCCCAAGGACCATGGGAGCTTTGGGCTATACCATGCAGGTGCCTGAGGAGGAGAAGTATCTTATGAGCAAGGACCAGATGCTTGGTGAGCTTGTCACCCTCTTTGGCGGCCGTGCCGCGGAGGAGGTTATCTTCCAGTCCATCACCACCGGTGCATCCAATGATATTGAGAGGGCGACACAGATTGCCCGTGCCATGGTGACTCAGTACGGTATGTCCGAAACCTTCGGCCTTATGGCTCTTGAGACGATAGAGAGTAAATATCTTGACGGCAGGGCTGCCCTGAACTGCTCTGATGAGACAGGAGCCCTGATCGATAAAGAAGTGAAACAGATGCTGAAGGCCGCCTATCTCAGATCCAAGACGATCATAGCAGAAAATCAGGAGGTTATGCATGAAATCGCCGGTTATCTGATTGAGAAGGAGACCATTACCGGCAGTGAGTTCATGGAGATTTTCGAAGGCCATCAGAAGAAGAAAAAAGAAGCTGCCCGGGAGGCGTACGTACCAGCAGACGTTGTGCTGGAAACAGACGCACCTGCAGCAGTGATGCAGGAGACAGACAAGGCTGCAGAAGTGACACAGAGCACAGACATAGCTGCAGACGTGATGCAGGAGACAGGCATAGCTGCAGAAGTGACACAGGAGACAGATGCAGCTGCAGACATGATACAGAAGACAGACGGACAGGCAGATACTGTAGATTCCCCAGAGGATTGATTTCTGATCCCTGCTGACACCCCCTTTTTTGAGGAAAGTCAGCAGGGATTTTCCAGACAGGGACCTGTTTTTGCACAGTGCTGTCTGCCTTAGAAACGGAGAACATTATGGATTTTGATATTCAGGAAGAACTGAAAAAACTGCCTGCAAAACCCGGTGTTTATCTCATGCACAATGAAAAGGATGAGATCATATATGTGGGTAAGGCACGGATTCTGAAAAACCGTGTCAGACAGTATTTTCAGAGCGGATATAACAAGAGCATAAAAATTGCCCATATGGTCTCACATATAGCCTATTTTGAATATATTATCACCAACTCCGAACTGGAGGCGCTGGTGCTGGAATGCAACCTGATCAAAGAGCATCGCCCTCATTACAATACAATGCTCAAAGATGACAAGGGCTATCCCTACATCCGGGTGACAGTACAGGAGGATTATCCCAGAATCCTGTTCTGTCGGAGGCCCAAGAGGGATAAGGCAAAATACTTCGGACCATACACCAGTGCCGGAGCTGTCAAGGATACTATTGAACTGATGAGGAAATGTTATCAGATTCGAAGCTGCAACCGGAGTCTGCCCGCGGAAATCGGCCGTGACAGGCCCTGTCTCTATTATCAGATCGGCCAGTGCCTGGCACCCTGTCAGGGTGCCGTCTCCAAGGAGGCGTACCGGGAGCACGTGGACCGGGCACTTCGTTTTCTCAATGGGGAAGACCAGGAACTGCTGACTTTGTTGGAAGAAAAAATGTGTAAGGCAGCGGAGACTCTGGACTTTGAGCAGGCGGCAGAATACAGGGATCTTATAGAAAATGTCCGTCGTATCGGAGAGAAACAGAAGATTAACCGGGCTGACGGAGAGGACCGGGATGTCATTGCCCTTGCCCGGAAAGAGGATGAAGCTGTGGCGGCCATTTTCTTTATCCGCAATGGGAAACTGCTGGGCAGGGATAATTTTCATCTGTCAGGAATCGGGGACAGTTCGGACGGAGAGATTCTCACGGATTTCGTAAAACAGTTCTATGTCGGGACGCCTTATATTCCCAGGGAGATTCATCTGCAGACGGAAATTGAGGACAGGGAGATCCTGGAAAATTGGCTCACCCAGCGCCGCGGGTCCAAAATGACGTTCCTGGTACCCAAACGGGGGAGCAAACAGAAAATGGTGGCCATGGTCAGGGAGAATGCGGAGAATGTCATGGAGAAGGACCAGGAGAAACTTCGCAGACAGGAAGCCAGGACCGCCGGTGCAGTGCGGGAGCTGGAACAGCTCCTGGGGATTTCCGGACTGAACCGCATGGAAGCTTTTGATATCTCCAACACCAACGGCTATGAAAATGTCGCTTCCATGGTTGTCTTCGAAAAAGGTAAAGCCAAGAGAAGTGATTACCGCAGATTTAAGATAAAATCAGTCCAGGGACCTGACGACTATGCCTGCATGGACGAGGCACTGACCAGAAGATTTTCCCATGGGTTGAGAGAGCAGGAACAGATTGAAGAACAGGGTCTGGATCAGAGCCTGGGAAGTTTTAACCGGCTGCCGGACATCGTTATGATGGACGGTGGAAAAGGCCAGGTTAACATTGCCCGGAAAGTACTGGAGAAGCTGAGTCTGGATATCCCTGTCTGCGGCATGGTGAAGGATGATTTTCACAGGACCAGGGGCCTTTATTATGAGAATGAGATCGTTCCCTTTCCCAGGAATTCCGAGGCCTTCCGCATGATCACAAGGCTGCAGGATGAGGCCCACCGTTTTGCCATTGAGTACCATAAGAATCTTCGGGGTAAGGACCAGGTTCACTCGATTTTAGATGAAATCCGGGGCGTCGGTCCAGCCAGGAGAAAAGCGCTGATGAAGCATTTCAAGGACATTGGAAAGATTCGGTCCGCCACGATGGAGGAACTGATGGCTGTGGAGGGAATCACCCGGTCTGTGGCCCGGGAAATCTATGGTTTTTTTCACAGCTGAAGAGTTATGGCAATACTGTTTTTTCATCAGAACAAAGACCCAGCCCCTTTTTTCTTCAGGGAGAGAAAGGATGAAATTCCTTCTAATAATGACAGGTCTGTGTTATGATAAGAAGGAACCGGCATCGTTTTGGATAAGGAGGCGTATATGTACCGGGTAAAACTGACCGATTTAATAGAAAAAATGCATTTGAAGAATATTCTCCCTGATATTGATATTTCAGAAATCAGGATTAATCAATCCGGTGTCAATCGTATGGCGCTGCAGCTGGTGGGATTTTTGGATCACTTTGAATCTGACAGGATCCAGGTGATCGGTAATGTGGAACATTCTTATCTGTCCCAGAGGGAAGATGACGAGATCATTCCAATCTATGAGACCATTTTCAGTTACAAGATGCCCTGCGTAATCTTCTGCCGGAGTCTTGAACCCTGTGACCGTATGCTCAATGTCGCTGAAAAGCACGGGGTTCCCATCCTGCAGACAGATATGACCACTTCTGATTTTATTGCGGCAACGGTACGCTGGCTCAGCGAGGAACTGGCGCCGAGGATCTCTATCCACGGTGTTCTGGTGGATGTCTATGGGGAGGGCGTCCTGATTATGGGCGAGAGTGGCATCGGTAAGAGTGAGGCAGCCCTGGAATTGATTCGCCGAGGCCACCGCCTTGTGTCTGATGATGTGGTGGAATTGAGAAAAGTCAGTGAGGATACCCTCATGGGCACATCTCCTGATGTCACCAGACATTTTATTGAGCTGCGAGGTATTGGTATCGTTGATGTGAAAAGCCTTTTCGGCGTGGAGAGTGTCATGCTGACCCAGAAGGTTGACATGGTTATTCGGCTGGAAGACTGGAACAGAGAGACCAACTATGACCGGCTTGGCCTGGACGAGGACTTTATAGAGTTTCTCGGCACACGGCTGGTCTGCTATTCAATCCCCATCAGACCCGGGCGTAATCTGGCAGTGATCGTGGAGTCAGCTGCCATCAACTTCCGTGCCAAAAAGATGGGCTACAATGCGGCCCAGGAACTCTATAACCGGGTGACCGGGAATCTGGAAGAGAAGACCAGACAGAAAGCGGCTCTGGATAAACAGAAATAAATGAGAATCAGGGGGTGTAAAGATGAAAAAATATGCAATTGGTGCTGATATTGGAGGAACTACCGTGAAGCTGGGCCTCTTCACGACAGATGGTGCGCTTCTTGAGAAGTGGGAGATCCGGACGAATACAGAAAACGGCGGGGAGAAGATCCTCCCGGATATCGCGGCATCCTGCCGTGCAATACTGGCAGACCGGAAAATTATCCTCAATGAGGTAGAAGGTATCGGTTTCGGCGTCCCTGGACCCGTGGGGGCAGACGGCATCATCGATGTCTGCGTAAACCTAGGTTGGGAGAACGTTGACCTTAAAGAGGAAGTACATAAGCTGCTTGGTCTCAAGGCTGCTGTGGGAAATGACGCTAATGTGGCTGCCGTCGGAGAATGCTGGAAAGGCGGCGGTAAGGACGCCGACAATCTTGTCATGATTACGCTGGGTACCGGCGTGGGCTGCGGAATCATCCTGGATGGCAGGATGGTCACAGGAGCCCATGGCTATGGCGGTGAGGCCGGTCACATTCAGATCAATCCCGAAGAGGAAGAAACCTGCAACTGTGGAAAGAATGGCTGCCTGGAGCAGTATTGTTCTGCCAACGGTATTGTCAGGGTGACAAAACAGAATCTGGAGAGTGTCAGCACAGATACCATACTGCGGGACTATTCCGACCTGACCTGTGAAAATATTTTCTACGCAGCGAAGAAAGGGGATGCATTTGCCCTGAGACAGGTAGATGAATTTGCAAGGACTCTGGCATTGGGACTGTCCTATATTTCCTGCGTGATCGACCCGGAGATCTTCCTTATTGGAGGCGGAGTGTCAAAGGCAGGAACCATCGTCACTGACACTGTGGAGAAGCATTACCAGAACTTCGTTTTCGGCGCGCAGAAAAACACCAGGTTTGGGCTGGCGCAGCTGGGAAATGACGCGGGAATATACGGAGCAGCCAAGTTAGTCATTGAGTAGAAAATAGAACAAGAAATAATTGCAATGAAATCTTGCTGATATATTTTTGTTATAAGCAATAAATATTAAATGTTAAGATTTTTGTATGTTTTTTTTCGCATTATTGCTAAAGGGAGTTATGAAGCTCCCTTTTTTTTTGTGCTTTTTCTACATTGTAATGACCAGCTTTTTAGAGTAATATATTAAAAGTGTAAAGATAATTTTCTGTTTTTCCTTTTCAGGAAGAACTCCTGTCCGATGACAGGCGCTTAGATTTACAGGAGACAGATATGCAGGAGTTCATTCAATTATTGAAAAGCAGAATTACATCCGGGAACATCCTTGAGCGGGAGCCCATGAGCAGGCACACGACTTTTTCTGTAGGAGGACCGGCGGATATTTTTGTTCAGCCGGGATCTGTGGAGGAAGTGCAGTGGGCACTGCAGTGCAGCCGTGAGAGGAAGGTTCCTTTTTTTGTTGTGGGGAATGGAAGCAATCTGCTGGTATCTGACGAAGGCTTTCGGGGAATGATCCTCAACCTGGGCAGGAATTTTCAAAAGATCCAGGTTGAAGGAGAACTCATGGAGGTCCAGGCAGGTGCCTTACTGGGCAGAGTGGCAAGAGAAGCCCTGGACCATGGCCTGACCGGTCTGGAGTTCGCGGCGGGGATCCCGGGATCCATTGGCGGTGCTGCCGCCATGAATGCAGGGGCCTACGGCGGAGAGATGAAAGATGTCATCATGGAAGTACTGGTGCTGACGGAGGAAGGCGATCTCCTGCGGCTGTCCAATGAAGAGATGGATCTGGGTTACAGGCACAGCTGCATTTTCGAAAAGAATTATATTGTTCTGCAGGTGAAGATGAAGCTTCAGAAAGGGTCTGCAGAGGCCATCCGGGAAAGGATGGAGGAACTGGCCCGGGCAAGACGGGAAAAACAGCCTTTGGAGTATCCCAGTGCGGGAAGTACTTTTAAACGCCCTGCCGGTTATTTTGCCGGTAAGCTGATTCAGGATGCCGGGCTCAAAGGATTCCGTGTGGGAGGTGCCATGGTATCGGAAAAACATGCCGGGTTCGTGATCAACGCAGGCCATGGGACGGCAGCCGATATTGCGGAACTGATTCGTCAGGTACAGATCAGAGTAAAGGAAGCTGCCGGTGTGACCATGCACCCGGAGGTGCGCTTCCTTGGATTTTCCCAGGACAAGATTGTTAAGTAGGAGTCAGGAGGATCGCAGCCATGTCATTTTCTTCCGATACCAAGGAGGAGTTATCCAGAATCGGGGAGCTGGAAAGGCATTGTATGGTCTCTGAACTATCTGCAATCATCAGCCTTTGCGGGAAAGTGACCATGGAGGGGCAGGACTGCTCAATCGTTCTTCATACGGAAAATGTTGCGGTTGCCAGAAGATTTTACAGTCTCATCCGGAATATTTTTGATTTTCAGCCTTTGGTGTCCGCCACCAGACATAATTATCTGAAGAAAAACAGATATTATATGATTTCGGTGAGGGACCGGACCATGACCCTGAAGATTCTGAAGACCCTTGCTCTTATAGATAATCTTGGACGTTTTCAGGAAGACAGAAGTTACCGGGATAATCCGGTCATACAAAGAACCTGCTGTCAGAGGGCCTACCTGCGGGGAGCCTTTCTGTCTGCCGGATCAGTGACGGACCCGGAAAAGAACTACCACTTTGAAATCGCCTGTCAGAACGTGGATCTGGCGGACCTGATCAGGGATCTGTTTGATAATTTCGGACTGGATGCCAAGATCGTTCTTCGAAAAAAGTATTATGTGGTCTATCTCAAGGAAGGGACGATGATTTCAGATGCTCTGAATATCATAGGCGCCCACATTTCCCTGATGAAGTTTGAGAATGTTCGTATTCTCAAAGATGTCCGCAACTCAGTGAACCGGAGAGTAAACTGTGAGGCAGCCAACATCAATAAGACAGTATCGGCGGCCAGAAGACAGATTGAAGATATTGAGTATATAAAAAATACGGTCGGACTCGATCACCTTCCGATGAATTTGCGGGATGTGGCTTATGCCAGACTGGAGGATCCCGAGGCGGCTCTCAAGGAGCTGGGAGAGATGCTTCAGAAACCGCTGGGTAAGTCCGGGGTGAATCACAGGCTGAGGAAGCTGAGTTCGATTGCTCAGAACATTAGAGATTATGGTCATATGTAATGCATGAAAAAGGAAGAAACTACGGGAGGTATTGTCGTGATAACAAGATCTATGGATGTCAGAATTCCACAGGGACTGGATCCCAGCACAATTGCACTTTTTATTCAGATTGCCAGCCAGTATGAGAGCAGTGTCTATGTTGAGGTTGACAATAAAAAGGTGAATGCCAAGAGCCTTATGGGCATGATGACTTTGGGGATTCCTGAAGGTGGTGTGATTGATGTGATTGCCGATGGGGACGATGAGAACCAGGCTATCGATCACATTGAGAAATATCTGATGTCATCAGAGAAATAGTGAAGATGACAGATATTAACAGGGTTTAAATTAAATAATCAGCATCTTCTTAATTATTTTAGTTGCGAATATTTAAAATGTGCATTATAATATTTTTAGCAAAATAGTTAAAGGAAAGAGCTTTGTGTCCTGCCTTTGAGCTGTGCAATCCACACAGCTTCTTTGGCAGGATTTTTTACTTTATAGGAAATCGCAATTTCCTCGTATTATAGTGTTATAGCCTTTTCTTTACCTTTTCTACAGGTTAGGCTATGATGTTTGAAGATGCTGTGGATTGGTTGCAATTTCCTACCGCATAGACGGTTTTTATAGGCTCCAACCACAGCCTCTTTGTCTCAATGTTAATCAGTTAGATACCGCTTGACGGTTTATGTAGAACGAGGTTACATCCGGCAAAGAGCCCTGTGGTTCAACACCAGCATCAATACACTTAAAGGAGGATCTGATTATGATCTACGTTGGCGTTGATGTCTCCAAAGACAAGCACGATTGCTGCATTCTTGGCTCTGACGGAGAGGTCCTGTTCTCTCCATTCACTATCCAGAATACGGTACAGGGATTTGACGAGCTATATGAAAAGATCTGGTCTCTGACATCTGATCTGACAGAAATAAAAGTAGGTCTTGAGGCTACCGGACACTATCATCTCAATCTCTTGCGCTCGCTCCTTGATAACGGCCTGGCCAGCTTTGTTATCAACCCGCTACATACAAATCTTTACAGAAAAGGTCTTAGCCTTAGAAAGACGAAAACGGATAAAGTCGATGCCTCTTCGATTGCTATGATGTTGATGACCGATAGGACACTCAAGCCCTACTCAGAAACATCATATCACAACGAAGAGTTGAAATCATTAACCCGCTATCGCTTTGACAAGGTTCATGAACGTTCCAAGCTCAAATCATCTCTGGCAAGGCTTGTAAACATTCTTTTTCCTGAACTGGAAAAGCTTGTCCCAACGCTTCACCAGAACTCGGTCTACACTCTTTTAGAAGAGCTTCCCGGTGCCGATTACATTGCAGGATGTCATTTGACACATCTCAAAAAGCTTCTTGAGACTTCTTCTAAAGGGCGATACAGCCGAGATAAAGCTATCGAGATCAGGAATGCCGCTATCGATTCTATCGGCACACCTATGGACGCAAAATCCATGGAACTACGACATACCATTCATCTCATCTGGATACTTTCCGAAGAGATTGAAGAAATCGAAGCCTCCATAAAAGCAATCATGGATGAAATGCAATCCCCGATAATGACCATCCCTGGTATCAGTTACCGTATGGGAGCGATGATTCTGGCGGAAGTGGGTGACTTTGCACGTTTCGATAATGCAGACAAGATTCTCGCTTATGCAGGATTATCTCCGTCAACATATCAATCCGGTCAGCTTGATTCATCACACTCGCACATGGAGAAACGTGGGTCACGATACCTACGGTATGCGCTTTTTAACGCCACAAAGTTTGTCTGTAAATGGGATGAATCCTTCGGCATCTATCTCGGAAGAAAAATATCCGAAGGCAAGCACTACAATGTAGCCGTATCACATGCGGCGAAAAAGCTGATCCGAACAATCTATAGGATGGAACTAACCGGACAAGCTTACTCTCCGAGCTAATCAATCAGATATACCTTTTCTGTTTGAGCACCCAATCGGATGCTCTGTTTGTCATACAATTTTCAAGGAACTAATTGTCGGGAATAAGTCCCGACCACTATACAAATCGCATTTCTGCGTTTTGATCAAAAATCATTTATTTCTTCTTGACTTCTAATAGTTAGTCTCCCATTATCAAAAACCCCTCGGATCTTCTTACTTCATCAAGCGTCATCCCTTCAATAAATCTTCTGGCAATGGTGTAAAGTATCAGGTTTTCTAATACTCTGTAATGATCAAACCGATACCTGACATTGTACTCAATGTCATCAGTTTCTATCCCATAAAGATCACACTCATTTATCAGATTGCTCCAGGAT
>JBGUIF010000089.1:0-29848 GCA_045112755.1 Anaerobutyricum sp. | reverse complement strand
ACATGAGATCTTTCATCTCTTTGTCATGGGAGGCAGCCTCTGTCACTTCATTTTTATGTATGTTTATATGCTGTAATATTGCAGCGGCTCTGGTTAATCCATTTTATAGATATTCCTTTGTCTATACAGGAAGAAACCGCCTCGCACTTTTTTTATACGATGTGCAATAGTAACACGATTTGAGCATAAATTGCAAGCTTTTCCCTTATATTTTCCTAATCCGTTTTATGTTCCTGGTCTCTCTCCCCAGAAAGAGCGGCCGGTCCCTTCTCCATGATCAGAGCCTGCTTTTCGGCTCTGGTCATTTTTTTAATGACATACTCTCTGCGCATGGCCTCTTCCCTGGTTTCGTGTACTTCATAGTAGACCAGACGTACCGGCCGCCTGCTTCGGGTGTACTTGGCTCCTTCACCGGAATTATGTTTTTCTATCCTTTTTTTCAGGTCTTTGGTCCAACCGGTATAAAGAGTATGGTCTGCACACTCCACGATATATGTTATATTTTCTTTTTTATTTACTGCCTTCATAATTTTGTCCCCTGACTCTCCTGATAACACAATTTTAACATTATATTATTGTAAAATCGCAAAAGAATACTTGTAATTTCTGACGAAATTATATTTACTTTGGCCTACCTCTTTTGTATAATTATTTTAAGTAATACTGTTCAAATTTTCAATTTTTAAATCATCAGACTGGTTCTTGCTGTTGATTGCTTCTTCCTTCTTTTTGCAGGAAGCAGGAACTCGTCTGGTTCAGTATGCCCTGTTTGTTAACACAATAATTAAGGATAAGTGTCAGTTGCTGTCCAGAAAGGAGCAATTATGACCCGGGATATGATTAATAATGGCGTGAATGCCGGCGATAAGGATCGAATGATACAGGAGTATGTTCCTGGTAAGCAGATAACCCTCGCCCATATGGTGACACGCCCCAAGGCTTCTGTATACAAGAAGCTGGGTCTTCCGGATGATTATCATGACGCCATCGGGATCATGACCATCACCCCTTCAGAAGCTACCATTATTGCCGCGGATATCTGTACCAAATCCGCAACAATCAAGCTTGGCTTCGTGGACCGTTTTTCAGGTTCTCTGATAATTGTCGGTTCCACTGCCAATGTGGAGTCAGCACTCAACAGTGTCATCTCCACGTTCTATAACAAGCTTGGTTTTGACGCCGTTGCTATCACCAAGACATGATGAGACTTTCCCAGCCAGATATTACGATAGAAACGGGGATTATCCAAAACTATGAAAATTATGCTGATTGGTGCTTCTGCCGCAGGTAAAACAACCTTGATCCAGCGGCTGCAAAAGGAAGAAATCAAGTACGACAAAACCCAGGCGGTGGAGTATGTCGGTAATTTTATCGACACTCCCGGTGAATATATGCAGCAGAGAGGTTTCTGGGGTTCTCTTACCACCACCTCCCACGATGCGGATATTATAGGACTTGTCCAGGATTCCGCCAGTGATGACTGCTGGTTTTCCCCCGGGACCGCCACAAAGTTTGCCAAGCCTGTTATAGGTATAGTAACAAAAATTGATCTGGACGAATCTAAGATCCGCCAGGCCAGGGGCTACCTGGAGCTGGCAGGCTGCAATACAATCTATGAAATCAGCTCCTACACAGGGGAGGGTATAGATGAACTCTCAAAGGCTTTTCACGAGATTGTAGATAAGTACAGAAAAGATAACGCCAGATCCTACGAACAAGATTATTTCGACTGATTCAGGACCAGCAGGCGAAGGAGGTGACATTATGATTGAATTGAATAAGTCCAATGTAGCATCCTACGTTGCTTCCAGACTGGATTTTTTTAATATCGATAGTAATGTCACTGTCTCCAGTGTAGGTGAAGGCAGCATCGAAGAAGATGGTGACGGATTTATCAATTATGTCTTCCGGGTTTCAGACGGAGTCCATCACCTTATCGTCAAACAATCCCGGACCAACACCAGGTCCGGACATGATATCCGCATAGACCCCAATCGTTATAAACTGGAGTACAGGGCTATGCAGATTCGCAAGGCCATCGTGCCTGACCTGCTGCCCGACCTCTATGACTGCGATGATGAGAATCGTGTGATTATCATTGAAGATGTTTCCAGGCTTCACATCTCCCGTTTTCAGCTGATGAAAGGGATTACATTTCCTGCTCTGGCAGACCACATGGCCCGCTACATGGCCGCCACAGAGTTCTACACTTCTGAGTATTATCTGGAGAGCGCGCCTTACAGGGAACTGGGGGTTTATTTCACCAACACCACCATGCGCAAGATTATGGATGTTGGCATGTTTCTTACCAGTGTTGTTCCCGAAGATACCGTAGGGCATCAGCTGGATCCGGATTTCGCCCGTTTTTCAAAGAGAGTGGCAGGACATCCTGACGTTCTTCTTGCCAGACAGAAACTTCGTCATCTCTTTATGTCAAAGGGTGAATGTCTCATCCACGGGGATCTTCACACGTCCAATGTTTTTGCAGGTCCCCAAGAGACCAAGGTCATAGACATGGAATATGCTTTCTGCGGACCTTTCGCCTACGATCTGGGTTATTTCCTGGCCAACTTCCTGGCGCAGTATGAGTCGGCCTGTTTCCGTCCTTTCTCTTCTGAGGAAGAGCGGGAGTCTTTCAAGGCTTACTGTCTTTCTGTGATCAGGGATACTTACGGGAAGTTCTGTGATTATTTTATTTCTTATTGTCATGAAGATTCCAAGCCGGAATATCAGAATATTCCCGGACTTGACGAAGATTTCCGACTGACGACTCTGAGGGAATTTATCGGATTTGCTGCCAGCGCTCAGCTGGGCAGGATCGTCAATGCGATCCCTTATGCGGATTATGACGAAATCGAGGATTTTGTTCAGCGGCACAATGCCAAATGCTTCTCGATTCTTGCCTGTATGATTTTCCTGAAAAAGTGGGAGACATATACTTCCATCGATCAGATTATCGATGACCTCAGGGGGGTTGAGGAGATCTACTGCCGTAATATAAAAGAACTTGGTTATTAAAAAGGGGGGACTTGCCATGATTACATTATCGAAAGAAAATGTTGTCGATTATCTGAGAGAGCATGTTCCTTCTTTTGTTTTAAAGGACCCTGTCTCTGTGAGTCAGATCGGAGACGGAGACCTGGGACAGGATGTGGAAGGGGACGGCTACTGTAATTATATATTCCGTCTCAGCGATGGAGAACGCTCTGTCATCGTGAAGCAGACTGCCGAAGTATTAAGGCGCAGGGGATCACTGACTGTGGACCCTGTCCGCAGCCGCTATGAGTATGAGATCATGGAGATCCGTTCCAAAATTGTTCCCAGATATGTACCCCGTCTTTACTATGGGGATTTTGATAATAATATTATTGTCATGGAAGATGTATCCAATCTGAAATTGATCCGTTTCCAGTTGAACAAAAACCATTATTATCCCAATCTTGCCCGTCATATGGCACATTATCTGGCGGCAACACATTTCTATACCTCAGAGTTCTATATGGATTCCGATGATTTCAGGAAACAAATTGCCCATTTCATGAACGCCTCTATGAGGGATACCATGGAGGGCCCTGTTTTTCTTCGCCTGTTTGGAGCAGATGATTATGATGCTAAATGCGGACCTGAGTTTCGTCAATATTGCGAAGAAATCCGCCATGATGATAATCTTCAGTTTCAGAGATATAAGCTTCGCCACCTCTTTATGAGCAAATGCGAAACTTTAATCCACGGGGATTTCCATACCTCCAATATCTTTGCTGATGACAATAATATGAAGGTCATCGACATGGAATATCCTTTGAGTGCTCCTTTTTCTTATGATATGGGCTTTATGATTGCCAATATTATTACTCAGATCTGCTCCGCCGCTTTCAGGCCCTACGATTCTGAGGCTGCCAGAAAAAAATATCTGGTTTATCTTCTCAGTGTGATCAAAGCTCTCTATAATTACTATATTGAGTTCTTCTTTAAGTACTGGGATAAGGATGCCAAGCTGGAATACAGGATTACCCATGGTTACAAGGAATCCCTGGCTCTTGATATTTTAAGAGAATGTTTCGGTTTTGCCGCCTGCTACAACTTTGCCAGGGTCTGCGGATCTATGGATACAGCTGAGTTTGATTTTATCGAAAATAACAGTAAACGGACCAAGGCAAAATTTATGTCTGTCAACATAGACAAGGTCCTTTTTGAAAATTGGAGCAGCTATGAAACTGTAGACCAGGCCCTTGATGACATCATTGCTGTTGTTCGAAAGCGAAGCCGCAAAAATATAATATAGATACCAATAAAAATACTTTACAAAAAATATTCCCCGTGATGGATAGGCTGCATGTCCTGATGTAATACAGTCTATCCATCACGGGGATTTTTTGAATTCAGATGATAAAATCTAAATCCTCATGTTCGCATTCATTCTCTAATTCTAATAAGCAAATACCGAGAAGTTGGCCTTTAAGAGTTCCAGTTCCAGACTTCCTTCTTTGATCTTATAGAAATCCCTGTAACAGTTAAGGGCTCCGGGCTCTGATTTTTCGTTATCATGGAACCTGACACTTGTATCTACTTTTACGGTCATTTTCCATGCCACTTCCGATATACTCTTACTGTCAAAATAAAGATCGAAACTCACAGTCCCGATATCTCTCTGATCCTTGAATGTGAATGTCGGATCGGCACTATTCTCCATACCGTTCATTCTGCACATTCCAATAAAATTCTTTATTGCCTTTATATTGGCTTCTGTGAGTTCAATGTATGCTTTTGCCATAAATATCTCCTAGTAAAAAGGCTGCTCGTATTGCTACGAGCAACCTCTAATTTAATGTCTGATATTGCGAATTATTTCAATACCGCTTCCACGATCTGCGGATTCGGACGCGGGATGACGGTTGTGGATGTTACTTCACCACTTACGCCCAGCTTTGAAAGTACTGCGTTAACCGCATTCTTAACTGCTGCAACTTCACCAGTGATGATGAAATATCCTTTTCCACCAAGTCCTCTTGCAATCCTGAGATCCACAAGACTAACCTTACCGGCCTTAACAGCGACATCGGCTGCGATGACAGATGTTAAAGCGGAGATGGTCTCAATCGCTCCAAGAGCCTGAATATTCTGATTCTGTGTTACTCCTGCAACTGCCGGAAGCACTTCCTCACGAATATTATCAAGAATATGGGTATCAATCAGATAGATACCGGCAACCAGCTCAGCACGGCTCATTGCTGCCTTAACAGGACCTACCTGTCCACCAATAATAATGATATATTTTCCAGGACACATTGGGCTGGATATTAATAATTCTACATTTCCTGCTTTTACCATCTCATCTGCTGTCTGGATGCCTACAGGAATGCTTTTTACTTCTACAAATCCAACTGCTTTTCTCACTGTAAACACCATCCTTTATTTCTCGATTGAGATACAACCGTCAGCGATTGCTTTGACTGTACCACTAATACTAGCATGAATACATGCGCCTAACTTACCTTCTGCCGGCTGGGCGATCACATCACCCCTGGCCACTGTGTCACCTACATTCACACAGGGAACTGCAGGTGCTCCGATATGCTGTCCCACAGGAATGGATACATGATCCACTTCAACTGCAAGATCTTTCATCGGAGCTGCCACATTGTACTTAGTAAGTCCAAGGCGGGCAATCAGCTTGTTAATAGGGAACCGTTTGTACTCTCTCATCGGATGTACAGCTTCTGGCTTGTTTTTCAGTGAATTCCTGATTCCGCCCTTAGCCATGATGCCTTTGAGAAGGTGATTAACCTTCCAAGGCTGCAGATTCATAATACATGCATACTGACAGAGACGACACTCAGAACATAAGAATGCAATCATAGGTGTTTCAGATCCATCACAGAGACTTCCATAACTTGCGTAACGGATGGTCTTATGCGGCTCTATTCTGTGTCCGATCAGATGACGCGGACACACCTCTGAACACATACTACAATGGCAACAGGCAGCTTTGGCGATGTGAAGCATCTTGTCCATATCCAGGCTGACATCCTGAATCAGAGGATGATCATTGGACAGGACGATAAGGCCTTTTGTTGTCTTTGTAATCTTAGAATCCAGCGGTACATGCTTACCCATCATCGGTCCACCATTGATCACGGTGTAAGGCCCGTCCACTGTAACGCCTCCGGCAAGATCAAGAGCCTCTTTCACTGTCATACCAATTGGCAGTTTCAGTGTGATATGGTTCTTTACTTCACCGGCAAATGTTACGTAAGAATCTGTGACAGGCTGATCATCGTAGTAAGCATTGTAGATGTTGAGCATCGTCTCCACATTGGAAACGATAACGCCGCACATCAGAGGAATTCCACCTTCTGGTACAATTCTTCCCGTAACTTCATAAACGGTGATCTGCTCGTCACCGGCTGGATAGAAGTTCGGGAGGATATGAAGGCTGATGCCTTCATATTCTCCTAATAAGCTATTAAAACTGTTAATAGCATCATGATAGTGATCCTTTAATGCGATGACACCTTTCTTTGCCTTTACAGCCTCCATACAAAGCTTCAGGGCCTCAAGAATCTTTCTTGTCTCAGTTGCCATCAACTGCTGGTCAACCCTCAGAAGAGGCTCACACTCAGCACCATTAATCAGGACGTACTCAGCTTCTGCATTCATTTTAACATGAGTAGGAAAACCTGCACCACCGGCACCGACAATACCGGATTTAGCGATAATATCAATAAGGTTTTTTTCCATTTTACTCACCTCTTAGATTATTTCATTCTGATGTGAAGTCCATCCTGCATTACGCAACGTCTCTTACGACAGAATGATTTAGCAGATGTAAGACCCTCACCTGTAGGTCCTGCGATGGTGAATGTGGTGTGTCCCATTCCACCAACACCGATACCGGCATAAGAAGGACCATTCTTAACAAAGATTGTGGTCTCAATCTCTTTAGCCATTCTGGTGAGCTTGTCTACATTCTTGGAATGCATCATAGCTGTATGTCTGTTTCCATGCTCAACTTCTACAGCGAAGTCGATTGCTTCATCAACGTTAGGTACTCTTACGATTGGAAGAATCGGCATCATAAGCTCAACCTGAACAAACGGATGATCCTTCGGAGCTTCCATGATGATCAGTTTTACTTCCGGTCCAACTTTAATTCCAACCTTATCAAGGATGTAAGAAGCATCCTTACCAACAAAGCCAGTAACAGGCTTCTTACCCTCAACAGTAACGAGCTCAACGAGTTTCTGGATCACTTCAGGATCTTTCACTTCGTAAGCGCCGTTATTCTTCATGTTGAAGATCAGGTAATCTGCGATCTGGTCAACAGCGATAACCTCTTTCTCTGCGATACAGGGAAGGTTGTTATCGAAGGAAGAACCATTGACGATGTCTCTTGCAGCCTTCTCGATATCAGCTGTCTCATCTACAACTACAGGCGGATTACCGGCACCAGCGCCGATTGCCTTCTTACCTGTGGACATAACAGCCTTAACGATTCCAGGACCACCGGTAGCTACCAGCATACGAATCTTCGGATGTTTCATCATAATGTTGGTATTCTCGATGGAAGGCTCCTGTACTGTAACGATAAGGTTTCTCGGAGCACCAAGCTCTTCAAGCTTAGCATTAAGCTTCTTGATCAGCCAGATGGATATGCCTTTGGAACGCGGATGAGGGCTGAATACGACTGTATTTCCGCCGGCGATCATTCCGATGGAGTTACAGATAATCGTCTCTGTCGGGTTTGTAGTCGGAGCGATGGCACCAATTACACCGAAAGGACAGTACTCAACCAACGTAAGTCCGTCATCACCAGAGAGTGCTTCTGTTACCAGATCCTCAACGCCCGGGGACTTATTTGCAGCCAGCGGATTCTTGATCAGCTTGTGCTCATATTTACCCATGCCGGACTCTTCAACAGCACGCATACTCATATATTCGTTGTTCTTCTTATCGTTAACAACTTCTCTGATGCCTTCAACATATCTCTGTCTGTCAGCCATGGACTTTTTCATTAACTCTTTCTGAGCAACAAAGGATGCTTCGATGGCATCATCCATTGTTTCGAAAATTCCATAACCATAGTCGTCTGTACCGGAAGCTTCAACATCGTTTAAAACTTTCTTAACGACCTTTTCGATTAACTCAATATCAATATTCATTATGCGTGTCCTCCTTGCATTTTTTCTAATGCATATGTTGCAACTGCCATATCTTCTTCAGCGGTCCCGCCACTGACACCTATGGCGCCAATTACCTTGCCATCAACTATAATTGGATAACCGCCTCCAAAGCAAATAATTCTGCCATCACCAGAATTATGAAGGCTCCACAAACTTTCTCCCGGTTTTGTGATATCTGCAAGATCTGCTGTCGGACATCTCAAAGCACAGGCAGTATATGCTTTATCCTGGGAGACCTTGGTACTGATCAGCAGAGTCCCCTCCATCCTCTGGAAATAAATCAGATTGCCGCCTTCATCGACTGCTGAGAAACACACCGGAACCCCAATTTCCTTTGCCTTCTCTTCGATATAACCGGCCATCTTCTTCAATGTATCCAGTGACATGTCCATAATCTTTGCTCCTTCTTCAACGTCGAGAACTTCTTTTACAATCTCTCTGACTTTGTCTTTCAAGTCTTCTATCTCCTTCTGCTGGGCCCTGCTTTCTTCAATGCGGGCCATGGCAAAACAGGCGTCTGACAGACGATTGATATACATGCGAAGTTCATCACGAACCGGAATCTCTTTAGCTAGTGTGGTAATCTTCCTCTCTGCTCTTCTCACAACCGTTCTGGCCACGTGAAGTGCAGCGGAGGAAGGATTTTCTCCAGGTATCACGAATTCCCTCATGAGACCGGTGATTTCTGTCGATTTATCAATGATCTTCTCAAGATAACTGATATCCTCTCCGGAAATCTTATCCTTCAGCATTTCCATGCCTCTCTCATCACTGGCGAATTCTGCACCTGCCATAAACATTCTGCTTTGAATGTTGTGAATATATTCCTGAATATCTGGTGATTCGGTCAGTGCCCTGGCAACTCCAAGACTTGAAATCGCCTCGTCAATGGTACCGTAGACATCAACGTTTTTACTGTCCTTGTCTACCCTTGAGCCACCATAGAGACCAGTTGTACCTTTATCACCAGTCTTCGTATATATATTAGCCATATAAGCCCTTTCTATACCTGTGATACCTCAACAGTATCCACAATACCTATGATTGCTGCATCCACCGGCACTTTGCTGTTGGCACCTGCCGCCTTACGGGCTGAGCTGCCTTTCGCAACCAAAACCGTTTCACCATCGCCGGCTCCAACAGTATCAACGGCAACTTCTGTCTGTTTTTTTGCGGTAAGATCCTGATTAATCTTCTCGACAATCAGGAACTTGCTGCCTTCAAGACTAGGGACTTTAATTGTAGAAACTACAGTTCCTATCACTTTACCTAAATACATGTTTTCACCGCCTTATTCTGTAACAATTAGGATATTGCGCTCGTAAGCCGCATCTTTCGCAAGCTGTGTAACTATGGCATCCTTTCTCACGATCACCCTGGTTACATCTCCTGCGCAGCTGCATATGGCTTTGGCAATATCAATCCTACCGATCACTTTTTTATCAAGCCTTACGCTTGCCCCTTCTACCTTCTCCTTTACCGGACACCCGCATGAAATGGCTTTCGCCTCTTCCTGCCCGGCTTTGTCATCTGATGAAGGCAGCGGAAAGTCAAAGCTTGCAGTAAATACTTTATCTACTTTTTCAAAAAGATTAATGTCTGTCGTCAGATGAATACCATATGTAATCATATCCTCCAGATTTCTTCTCAGACGGGCTTTGTAGGCTTCCGTGACCTTAAAGCCCTTCTGCTCTCTGACCTTATTGTCCGGGCAGCAGCCGTCAACAGCTGCAACAATCGGCTTTCCAGAGGTCATCGAATAATAAATCATGTTGGTTATGAGATTGTCATTGATACAATTAGCAACTTTAGCAGCTGTATTAATTGTAAGGCACGGTACGATTACAAACTGACTGTCATCAATAATCTTTCTGCCATTGACCGGAGCGCCCTCAACATAAATGGCATCCGGATCAATGTCATTTCTGATACGTTCTTCTGTCAGCAACTGTCCTGCTGCCGCGGACAACACTGCGGTGAACTTCCATCCGTCTTCCTTCAACTCTCTCAGAGAATTGACGGCATCCTGATATCCGATCAATGCGCCTGTAAATAATACGGCTGCTTGTTTGCTGGCATTGACATACCTCAAAATGACCTGATCAGAAATATAATCCACAATGGTTGACATAAGCGCATTTTCAAAATCAATTTTATTCATCATTTATGTCACCTATTGCTTATTGCAATTCATTGCAATTCCAAGCGGCGTCACCAGTAAAGGCTCTTTTGGCTTAATTGTTTTAACGCCGGTCACTTTCTCGAATACTTCCTCGAACTTCTTAAAGCTGCAGGCACCACCCACAACATAAATCACGTCCACTTCGTATCCTTCCATAAACCGCGAAACAATGGAGGCCATCTTCTCGATTACCGGTTTCACCACAGGAAATACCAACATCTCCTGTCTTGGATCTTTTTTGATCCTTTCAGCCTCCTCAAAGGAACAGCCCAGACTTCCCGCCAGAACTAATGTCATATGAGTTCCGCCTGTAGGCTCATCTGCAGTGAATATGACTTCCCCGTCCTTTAAAATACTGATGCCTGTCGTGCCGCCACCGACATCGACTACAGCTCCGTCCCTGATCCCCAGAACAGAAGCGGCTGCTGTGGGCTCGTCGATGACATTAATGACATCCAGGCCAACAGATTCCACAACGTTGGCTATCACTCTTACATTTCCACTCATAATCCCCGGGGGAATAGCAGTTGCGGCTTCAAAGAATTCCACACCCATCATTTCCTCCAGCTTTGCTTTCATGTTTTTCACTGCCCTGGAGGCACCCATGAAATCTACGACAATTCCGTCCCTAACCACTGTGGAGGGAAAGGTAGCTCCAGCGATCGGAGTATTGTTAGAATCAACAACAGACACCACAATATTGGCAGTTCCAAGATCCACTCCCAGTTTCAGGTCACCCTGGTAAGGGCGGAACTCTTCATTTTTTATCAACTCGGAAAATCCGATTAACACATTATTGTAGTCGTTCATAAGATCCTCGTTTAGTCATTGCGCATCCACTGAGAATGTGCTCTAAGATGTCTTTGGTTATGTAATAGCAATCAGGCAGATGCGGCAGATGTCACACCTGCCTGATGTCATCCTTCAATGAAAGATCCTGATTATTTCTCAGGGTTCTTTTTCTTTTTGGATTTCTTTTTTCCTGTTGATGTTTTCTTTGGAGGTTTTTCTGCCGGAGCCGGTTCAACAGCAGGTGTTTCTGCCGGAGCTTCCTCTGCAGGTGTCTCTGCCGGAGCTTCCTCTGCAGGTGCCTCTGCCGGAGCTTCCTCCACAGGTGCCTCTGCCGGGGCCTCCTCTGCAGGTGCCTCTGCCGGAGTTTCCTCCACAGGTGCCTCTGCCGGAGCTTCCTCAACGACCTCTGTCACTACAGGTTCAACTACAGGTTCCTCTTTCAGATCTTCAACTACAGGCGGTTCAGGTGCTGCTTCAGTCTTGGGCTCTTCCTTTGGCTTCCAGTTCTTTACCAGAACAGGAGGACGGTTGGTTGCCTTAGGTCTCACACCCTTGGCAAGAGCGATCTCACCACCGACGTTCTCAGCATTGTAGATCAAGAGATCCTTAATACCGTCAGCCGGGCGAGCCTTGAGCAGAGTAGACTTGGTGCCGTTCAATGTACCATTTACGGCTTCTGCTGCTCTCTTGCCTGCAGCAACAGCTGCCTTGCAAGCGCCAACATTACCCGCAAACTTTACGGTACACATTCCGCCGCCCTTGGTATACTCATATCCAAGGAGCTCTACGTTCGCTCCTTTAACACCGGCATCTGCGCACGCTATTGCTGCTGCAAGTCCAAATGTCTCGACGAACCCAATCGCTTCATGTCTAGCCACCTTCACACCTCCTTACATCTAAATTCTTATCATTGTCTCCAGACACGTCAGTCCAGTGCTTTAAAAGGCATTTTCTTGACCAGTCTGGCCGCGTTGGAGCCAATCTTTCTGTATAAATCTTTTTGATACAGTTTGATTTTAAAAAGTGGGGCTGATTTATCCAGTTTTTCATACTGAAGAACAATGCCTTCTTTACTGATACCTATTCCAACCCCAATTCTCGAATCAACACTGGCATGATGCGCCAGCTCAAGCAGGTCCAAACCTTCCCTGGGCTGCACGTCATAGGGAATACCTTCTTCCTCAATTCCCAGAAGGACATTTAGAAAATCTGATACAGAAAGACTGGAAATATCATAATACACCTTGACAGATGGTTTTTCTGAAACTCCTGCATTCGTTGCGCTCATAGTCTTTCTCCTATACGTCAGCACAGGACATGGCAAGCCCTGTCGCCACAGCGTTTCTCGGGCCTTCGCAGCCGCGAATGTTGCCCCTGCCAGCTACTATATTATATTGTGATAATGCATCAGTTACGAGAGTCGGCACCTCGAAATCAAGTGCAGAACCACCTACTAATACTACAAATGCGATGTCTCTCACATTGCCGGTAGGACTTACCTTAACCAATGATCTGATTGCATTTGTTACAAATACTTTTTTCTTAGCATTAGTCCTGATCATTTTAATCTTTTCCATGGAGTCAAGTCCTTCCAGAGGAATTAAGCCCTCCGGTTTGACAAGAACTACCTTGGCAAAAGTGGCAGGATCTAATGGCTCTTCAAAAAATTGAACTGTTCCATCTTCATGACGAATATGGAAAAAGCTCTCAACCTTGGCAAGCGGATATTTCTTAATATCTTCCGCAAGATTGAAGTCTTCCAGTCCCAGCTCTGACTGAATCAAAAGCGTCACCATATTACCAGCACCAGCCAGATGAACCAGCTTTACCTCACCGTCTTTATTGATAATCGAAGCGTCAGTTGAACCTGCGCCCATATCAACTATGGCAAGGGGAACATTGGTACCTGGTGTTGTCAGTGCTCCTTTGATTGCCATATCTGCCTCTACACCACCAACATAAACCGGTATTTTTAATCGGTCCGTCAGTTCTTCCGCAATCATCTCCATCTGCAGACGATCTGCCTTGACCATGGCTGCGATTCCTACTGCACTTTCCAGTGTGTACTCGTTTGCCAGACCGCCCTTCACTTTTTGAGGGGTATAGGTATCAACTGCAAGAAGATCCTGGATCATAATATCCCTTGGATGCTGATTGGTAAGATTAGACATGACCTGGCGAACTTTCTCAAGCATACCGCCGGCATTGGTTCCGGGCTCTCCTTTGACATCTTCGATCACGGAAATGCTTTTCACAGCTTCCATCATCTTTTCGGCGCCCTCTTCAACGTCAACTTTTATCCTTTTCTTTTCGCCAATGATTTCTATGAAACCTGCCGGAATTCTACGTTCTTTTACGTCTCCTTCCGGGGTTTTGATAACGACTGCGGAACGGTTTCCAATCAGAGCCCTGGCAATGGGAACAACGGATTTTGTTTCATCCGGTGTCAGCTTAAACAAGGTTGCAATTCCGTAAGGATTGGAAAGCACCTCGACTACACCGCCGACCGATGCAACTTCCACTGCACAGATCATTCCCAGCGGAACTTTATTGATCATTCCGACCTCATCAACGATCGGAATCTTGTTCTCCAGTCTGTTGTTAATTAAAACGCCATCATCGCGCTGGACAATGGCACCTTTAATATTTAATACTTTATTATATTGATTGATTAACCGGGCAGCGGTCTCAAAGGAGACCTTTGATGGTATCACTACGACCACATCTGTGCCTGCCTTGACACTGTCGAGACGGTCAATCCTCTGTGATATTCCAACACCAATCCCAATACCACCAGGGGTATTGGGATTGTGACCTATCATAGTAGATTCCGTGATAATAGTTTCGGTGATTGTCTCCATCGCAACATCGCCGATAACAGGAGCAGCCTCATTAACACGTACCTCATCGAGATCACTGATTTCAAGATCTACCTTGTCCAGGGCAGCCTTGAGTGACCGGAAAACGCCGTGTATATTCTGCTTAGTGCCCTTTATCCCAGTGGTATCTGTGATACCACTGGAGATAAATGTCACATGTTTTCCATCGATTCTGGCGATGGCTGACTCAGTCGTTGCATTGCCTATATCAACGCCCGCAACTAATTTCACTTTACATACCTCCGTTGATATTAATCAACTATGCTTTTTTTAAACGATTACGCTTCTCATAGATTTCAGCTGCTTCCTTAACGAAAGCACCGCTGACTGCAGCGCCATACTGATTAATCAGCTCGTCTGCGATTGCATAGAGCTCAGCTTTTGTGGAACGATATGGTCTTAAAGCGTTGTATATCTCAAGAAGACGAGCATCCGGTACCGGAATAAGCTCACCAGCTCTTCTTAAATTAACTGCGAAGAATCCACGTCCTGCAGATTCAGCTACCTGTGCCTGAAGCTCAAGTGTTTCCTTTGTGATACGGAAATCCTTTGATGTTAAATCGCCATTAACAACGCCCTCTAATGTAAGCTCATCGAGGTTCTTTCCGGAAGCACTCTTGATTAACTCAGGCTTCTTTTCTCCGATCGGGTAATCTGCAACGGTTACCTTCTCGCACTCGCAAGCTGCAGCGGAAGAATTCTGCTGCATGTTCTTCAGAACTTCCTGCATGATCTGTCTTACTAATAATTCCTGATCCACTATTGACACCTCCGTTTATTTAAATTCAACCTTAAGAGCTTTAGGAGCTTTGTCTCTATCTGCATGCTCTGTCTCTTTGATATGAAGAACTGCAGAAAGAGCCTGATATTTCGGTCTAGCCATCTGGTCATTTCTTACCGGAACAGGGTTCGGTGATTCTCCCTTGGCATAGAGAGCGGCATTCTTGCCGATAGCTCTGTATGTGTCAAGGTCAATCAGCGGACACTGCGGGAATAACTCAAGGTTAGACAGCGGCGGAAGGTCTTTCTGATGGATTACAGTAGTACCCTTGGACTGGATTCCAATACCGATGCCGGAACCTGATAACTCTGCTGCATCATGTGCGATGAAGGATACGTCAGATGTTCTGTAAACCTTAACGATTCTACATTTAACACCTTCTTCCTCAAGACCGGCCATAACTTCTTTAACGATTGCGCCGTGAGGAATTCCAACAATATTAGTTGTCTGAGACTCACCGAAAGCGGGAGCTAATCCTAATACAACCTCGTTAGGATCTGTGCCTTTTTCAGCATCACCGATCTCAGTAATAACGATATCACTACCAGCAGCCTCTGCAGCCTGCGCGGATGTTGTATTGCTCATCTCTTTGAGAACTTCGGAGATGATACTCTTTAATAATCTCTCATCAATAGCCATTCTGGTCACCTTCCTTAATCTTAAAGCTTAGACGGATCAACTGCAACACGGATATCGCTGATCTTCTCCCAGAGCTCTGGGCTGATCTGATAACCTGTCATAGGTCCTTCATAGCAGTTCGGGCTGTTAACAGCAGAAATTACATGGAACTTGTCATCCAGCATGGAAGCTGTATGCAGATAGTCACCAACAACTTTAGCCTTCTGGATATTGAAGATGGACTCAGCAACATCCGGGAAGCCCTCTTTGTAAAGAGCTTTAACGAAGTCGATACCTGTTACGCCGCGCTCGAGCATGTCGGTAGCAGCCTTAAGGTCGGCAACAACGTCACGGTCAGGCATATCCTGGGAACCGCGGGCATATGTTCCTGCCTCAACTTCTTCGTCTGTAATCTCTGGTAATCCTAAGCCACGGAAGAGTGCCTGAATAGCTCTTGCAGCCTTATTACGTGCTGCAACAACCTGCTCTTCGTTAGCCGGCACAAGACCAGCGTCAACCTTAAGGTCACGCTGAATTGCGCACCAGTCATCATAATCGTCTGCATCCCAGTTGGAGCCGGCGAACATGTTGTCATAGTTAGGTGTTGCAGAATATCCGGAACAGATATAGTCAGTTCCAGGAATGAACTGCGGGATGGAACGAGCAACTCTACGCAGATCAGAATGTGTGAATGTCTGGTCATTGGAGGAAGCGTTCTCAAGATCAAGCATACCAGCAATCAGGTTCTCACATGCAACGGCGCGGATACCGCCCGGTACAGCTGCGGGAACACCGATACAGGATACAGAACCATTCTGTGTACCCTGAACACCAGCACCACGTGTAACACCAAGACAGCGGGCCTCAAGGTAAAGCATGGACTTTCCTTCTGCCATACCCATCTGAACCTCAGAACCTGTACCTGATGTAAATCTCATCTTAACACCACGGGAAGCGTAGCAGGAAGCAAGGAATGCCTTGGACCACGGAGTATCATCACCATCCATGAATACGTCCTCAGTTCCGTAAACGGAAACTGTCTCAGCATATGCGGTGTAGCCTCTCATACCAAGGTCAAGCTCTGTAGCCTCCTCAACAGCACACTGTGTGAGGATTCCGGGACGTCCAACGTTAGCGCCAAGCATGATAGCCATAGCGTTGAAAGGAGCATAACGAACGATACCTACTGTGGTCTCCATCTCGGCGAATCCACGTACAGCAGCCTCAGCTGCGTCGGCAGCGATCTGGATCATGTTATCCTTAACGTTTGTTACGTGACACTGATTGGCGGGTTTTAATCTACATCTCATCTTGGTGATACCCATCATAACTTCAAGTACGTTAAGGTCACCAACTACCTCTACTAACTTAGCAGGAGTAATAGCTGTAGTATACTTTAAGCACTCTGCTCTGGGGACATTAATGTCAACGAGCATACGAGCGATCTCGAGGGAATCTGTAGCCATAGCTTCCTCAGCGAAATCAAGATTAATAGCATATTTTGCGATGAATGCATCGAGCATGTCGAATTCATCTTTTGTCTTTCCGTCCATCTCAACAACTTCGCCGTTGACGATGCTGATGGAAGGAGTCGGATCGAACGGGCTGTTCATGGCAATAAAGCCTACCTCTGGCCATTCTTTAGCATAACCATCCTGATTAACAGGTCTTGCATCTAATGCTTCAAAACGTTTACTTTTCACGGTCTCAACACCTCTCAAATTCTCAATTAAACTCTCTTCTTTATGTCACAATTCTCCCTCTGTGCAAGTGCGGCTCACCGCCCCTGCCGCAGAAGGTTGGCATGTGCACCGTGCAGCTCTCACCCCGCCCGGTTCACACGTACTAACGGCCTATATCTTAGATATACGGGCAGGTAGCAGACTCTAATGGCAGATCCGGCTCAAGGGACTTAAGGAGCTGCTTTCCAACTTCTCTTGCACCAATGATAGCCTGACGAACTGCTCCGGAATCTCCAGTGAAGAACATGTTAACCTCGTTGGAGAAGGATGTTCCGCCGTTACCAGGTGTAGCGATAGCAACAGGATCGATTGTAGCGGTCTTGCAAGCTGTATCGGCTAATACGATACCAATACCTGAAGGAGCACCTACGGTGATACCGAATGCCTTGCCTACAACAGCGCCGAATGCCTTCTCTAAGCAGTAGGAAGCGCGTGCTGTGTACTGGAACTCAAGATGTCCAGCAGGATTGCCGTAAACATCGCCAAAGTGCTTGTCAACGAAGCTAAGAGCAACTTCTACAGCTCTTCTTGCATCGGAAACGTCCTCAGCACCGAATACTACGAGACATCCATGTCCAGCGCCGCCTTCTGTATCTCTCGGGCACTCAATCATGCAAACTTCTGTGTTTGTAGCCTTAACAGCCTCATCAGAAGCAAAAATCTGAGGACCAGCACCAACACGGTCAGAGATGATACCGATGGAACGATACTTCGGGTCAATCTTTAACAGCTCATGAACACTGTAGTCAAGGTTAGCGATAACTAAACCGATTGTGTGGCCCATAGCTGTTCCAACATACTCTGTTAATCCGCAAAGATCAGCATTGATTTTAGCGCCAGGATCTTCACACTCAGTAGCCATGCTAGTTGTGGAAGCAGAGCCACCCATCTTCTTCATAACTTCGTCCATGATTTTAGCCATCATTTCATCTTTCATTGAATTATACCTCCATTAATAATTGATCAATCAGACTAAGACTTCTCTTATTGTGGTAAGATCTTCTCTACGTCGTTATGCGGTCTTGGGATGACGTGGCTGGAAACTACGGTACCAACTTTATCAGCTGCAACTGTACCAGCGTCAACAGATGCCTTAACAGCACCTACATCGCCTCTTACCATAACTGTTACGAGACCAGATCCGATCTTCTCATAACCAACGAGAGTTACATTTGCTGATTTAACCATGGCATCGGCAGCTTCGATTGCGCCAACCAAACCTTTGGTTTCAATCATTCCTAAAGCTTCTTTCTGCATAATTGACCTCCTTATAAAGTGCTGTTCTGTCCAATTGGGTTGGGTTTTGGACAGACTTTCCTTAGGTTGATTTATAGGATAAGATAATTATATAGCAATTTTCACAAAATAACTTGGCTAGTGCCTATAATTTTTTATCTTTTAGACACAGAAAACCTCACTTTGAGAAGCAATTTCATGATACTTTGTTGCTATGATTTTCTTTGGAAATGTGCCTGTAAACACACCTCCCCATACCGCAATGGGATTATTTTGCGATACGGTCAAGAATTCTGTTGATATCGTTTGGAGTTACTTTTCTGGGATTGGCCAAAGTACAGGCATCAACCATGGCCCTGTCGATTATCTCCTGTCTGTTCGCCTCGAATTCTTCCAGGGAAATCCCGCACCCAGTGATACACTGCGGACGGTCCATATAACGCATGAGACGGTTGATCTCAGCGATCAGATTGGACACGCCCACCTTGGGTGTAGGTGCCGGAAGTCCGATAATTCTGGCCAGCTTCTGATACTTCTTCGCGGAGTCATTGCTGTGTTTGGCCGCCTCTCTTGTCATATCGGCATTAAAGTCAATGACATGCGGCAGCACCAAAGCATTGGCCCGTCCGTGAGGAATGTGGAATATGGCACCGAGCGCGTGAGCGATACCATGGTTCAGTCCCAGATTAACCAGGCTGAAAGCCATGCCTGCCAGGCAGGATGCCCTGTGCATCTTGTCTCTGGCCTTGATATCGTAGCCGTTGCGATAGCATCGCGGCAGGTACTCAAACGCAAGCTCAGAAGCCTTTTCCGCAAGTGCGTCGGAACAGTCACTGGCAGTCTCAGCCACATAGGCCTCGATGGCATGGGTAATCACATCCATACCAGTATCCGCAGTAATGAACGGCGGCGCTGATTTAACCAGCTCCGGATCAAGAATCGCGATATCCGGCATAAGGCTCTCATCGATCAGTGGAATCTTCTTGCCGGTCTTTGTGTCTGTCACCACCGCAAACTGTGTAACCTCTGATCCGGTACCGCTTGTGGTGGGAAGAGCAATCAACTTGATTCGCTTTGTCGCCTCCGGATTCTGTACGGCATTTACCTTTCTGTCCATATAGACAATAGCCTTAGCCGCATCGATGGAGGATCCTCCGCCGAGAGCCACAACGTAATCACAGTCCTTATCCTGAAGGAAATTAATCCCCCTCTCAATCAGGTCCATCGGCGGATCCGGGATAACCTCGCTGAACACAGCCACACTTGCACAGTTGGCAAGCTTTTTGTTGATAATGTCCACCATTCCGGAATCCACCATGAACTTGTCGGTAATCAGGACGACGTTCACATCTTTAAGCTCGAGCAGTGCATCTATCGCATCCTCACTGAACAGAACTTCCGTGGAAAGTTTAAAGCGTTTCATCTTCTCCCCCCTTTCTTACTTTAAATTTTTCTCTATACTCAGACGGCGTATAACCGGTCTTCTTCTTGAAGGCCTTACTGAAGTAATTCGCTTCATTATACGCCAGATCCAAGGCTATATTAAGGACGGGTATATCCGTGTTGACAAGCATTTCCTTGGCTATATCCATCTTACGGTCAGTGACATAGGTGATAAAATTCACACCCATCTCCTTTTTGAAGACCTTGCTGAGATAATAAGTACTGATGTTGACATGGTTGGCTACATCCTCAAGACTGATTCCTTTTTTCAGATTCCTCTCGATATAGTCAACGACTGCCTTCATACCGTCATCAGACATCTTACCCTTGATATTCATTTTATCGAAGAGCAGATCCACCATTCTGATAACTTCATTGTAGGCATCATGCTTATTGTTGTAAAGAAGATATTTTATCTTGAGTTTCTCCATCTGCATGACCAGGTCATTGGTGTCGCTGACGCCCATCTCTTCGGCAATACGCACAACAAGCTTGGCCACTTCCTGCAGTCTTTTGGATATTATATTGACATCTTTCTCCTCTAAATATAACTGGTCAATGTACTCTCTTAAAATGTCTACACTGGCTTTATAAGAGCATTTTTTTAATTCCATTTCCAGTTTTGACAGCAATTTATTACTCTTATCGGTAATCCTTCCTTCCCCCAGCCTGGAGGCAAAATTTTTCACCGCCGACAGCAGGACCTCTTTTCGGATCGGCTTGAGAAGAAAATCATCCACCTTCAGTTTAATGGCCCTGTGAGCAATAGTGAAATCATCGTATGCTGTAGTAATGATAATGACCATCTCAGGGTGTCTTTTCCTGGCATATTTGATCACTTCCATGCCGTCCATGCCGGGAATATTGATATCCACCAGCATCAGATTGATATCCTTGTTGTCGATAAGCTCCACGGCCTCAAAACCGCTCTTGGCCTCCCCCACGATCTCGGCGTCGAGAAGGTTTTCTTCCAGAAATATTTTTGTAGAGGTCCTCTCAAGTTCCTCGTCCTCCACGATCAGTATCTTATACAAAATCAGCAACCGCCTTTCTCATGGTCTCTCAAATCTGTGCCGATCATTCGGGCCGGCACATTCAGCCCTCACCGTTTCCCCGCTCTGGTTTCAATTTTCAGCAGCGGTTCTGCCCCTTTAATCTGTCATGGGCACCCGGATGATTACCTTTGTCCCTCTTCTGGGTTTGTTCTCACTGATGACATCTAAAGCATATTCCGAGCCGAACAATCTGATCAGCCTGGAGCTGATATTATAAAGGCCCATGGAGCCCTGATTATTGTCCTTATAAGCGTCACCCCTGAGAATACTGACTATCTTTTCCGGGGCGATTCCGTCCCCGTCGTCCTCCACCTCCACATGGAGGTTCTTATTCTTTTCGTAAGCCCGTATCTTCACCATGCCGCCGGCAGCCCTGTTCTCCACCGCGTATTTGATGGAATTCTCCACAATGGTAGTCAATGAAAGGAAGGGAAACTTGACAGGCATATACTTGTCCGGCACATCCACCGTGTACTGCAGTCTGCTTCCAAGCCGGATCTTCTGGACCTTCAGATAATTCTGTACATGGAAGACCTCATCTCTGAGGGAACTAAGAGGATCCGAACTCTTTCTCAGAATGTAGCGCATCATATCCGCGAAAGAATACACGACATCTTCCGTCATCTTGGCATTCTCAAAAAAGGCCAGTCTTCCGATGGTGTTCAGAACATTAAACAGAAAATGGGGATTAATCTGATAGTGGAGCGCTTTGAGCTCAATATCCCTCAGGGACTTCTCCATTTCCAGGCGGAGCTTCTCCTCCTTCATCAGCTGAAAATCTTTTTCTCTGAGCGCTGCCTCCACCTTGTTGTCATACTCCTTCTGCACAGAATAATTGTAACTGTCACAGAGAATCTGAGCAACTGCCTTGATCTTCTCCACGGAGATCGTCTGAATCTTCTCGTAGAGCCCTTGAAGCTTCTCGTCCTCTCTCCACTCCAGTGTCTGATTCGTAATCGATTTCAGGTTGTCATAGGACGGGCTTTTTACCTGTCCCGCAAGGATTGCCCCAACGTACTGGCCGTCGATGGTGATGGGAATCGCAAAATCGATCAGGCCGGCATGGCAGATATAGACATAGGCCTTCCCCTGCCTCTTGGCCTTTCTTCCTCCACAGGCATCACAGTAATAGCATCTCTCCCTGAAACTCTCCACCTTGCGGAGTTCCTCACAAAAAGGTGTAAAGTTACTGTGCCGCGTGATCGGCTTTCCATTGCAATCCACCGTGACAAAGGCCAGGTCTGTGGCTTTAGCCCAGTTGTCCTGCAGATCCTGCAGCTCTTTCACGTTTACGACATCTTCTATATTAATATTAGCTTTATTCGTATTGTTCGCCAATGCCAACCCCTCCATACGCTGCTGTCTGATCATGCTTCCTTCAGGCTGTTCATTGCCTTCTTCCGTCTACGCTCGCATTTCATGAGATATCTATAGGCCTGCTCTGCACAGTTTCTGGCATCCATAGTAAAGCAGTCCGCCCCGATTTTTCTGGCTTTGGCCTCATTCAGACCGTATCCCCCTACCATAACGTATATCCGATCCCGGATTCCTTTAATCTGGAACTCATCGATAACCGCCTGCATATCCTCGGCACTTCCCGGCAGAATCCCGCTTAAACATACTACTTTGGCCTTGCAGGCTATCGTCTCATCAAGAAACTTCTGCGGGGAAATGTTTACGCCCAGGTCGACCACTTGAATGTCCTTGCTCTGCATCATCAGCTTCACAAGATTCTTTCCAATATCGTGCACGCCGCCGTTCACCGTGCCCAGAACCACCGGTCCGAGCTCTCTCGCCGGCCTCCTGCCTGTGTAGCTGTTAAGAGCTGATATCCCCTGGTCCAGAGCCCGGGTGATGCTGAGGATCTCCGGGACGCCAACCTCCTCCTCACGAAACCGGTCCGTAATCTGTTCCATGCCGTTGAGAAATCCTTCCTTCAGAATCGTCTGATAAGATTCCCCTTCATCCAGAGCCATATTAACGAGATCCCGCACTCGCTTTCCCTGCCCTCTTCTCAGGGAGTCAATAATCTCATCAATTGTTGTGCCCATACACTCCTCCAAGTTAAAAATCTATGTAACCATTATTATTCTATACTTATTTGCAAAAAAAAGCAAATTTTTATCGATGATTCAGCAAAAAAATCTTATTATTCTAAATTATACACAAATTTTCACCCTGTTTTCTGTGCCTTTTATCCATTTCTCTCAAATCAAAGGAAATATTGACCACAAAAAAAAGAGAGTCATGCAGGTATGTTGCAAAAATTTGCAACATACCTGTGACTCTCTACACATCGAATGATTCGGTATTATTCATGCAGTCCTTCCGGACTGTGATTCAAGCCGGCTCAGACTAATTCCAGCTTCTTCAGTTTCCAGATATCTCTGACATACTCCTCGATAGTACGGTCCGAGGAGAACTTGCCGCAGCTGGCTGTCTGCAGCATAGCCATACGGGCCCATCTCTCCTGATCCCGGTAAGCTTCATCCACCCGTCTGTGGGCGTTCTTATAAGAATCGAAATCGAGAAGAATAAAATAGGTATCCTTGTCGAGCAGTTCATTATAAAGTTCACGGAACAGCTCCGGATCCTGAGGAGAATAGTAACCGTTCACCAGCTGAGTGAGCACCTGACGGACATCCTGGTTATTGTTGAAAATATCCCGGGGATAATAATCATGGTTCTTCTCATGCTCCATAATCTGCTCAGCGGACATACCGAAGATGAAGGCGTTCTCCTCGCCAACCTCCTCCACAATCTCCACATTGGCTCCGTCCATGGTACCGATGGTAGGTGCACCGTTAAGCATAAACTTCATGTTGCCGGTTCCCGAGGCCTCACGGCTGGCCGTAGAGATCTGTTCGCTGACATCCGCCGCTGCAAAGATCAGCTCTGCATTGGATACACGATAATCCTCGATGAAGACAACCTTGATCTTACCGTTGATGGAGGCATCGTTATTGATGCGGTCCGCCACTGAATTGATCAGCTTGATGGTAAGTTTTGCCGTGCGGTAGCCCGCTGCAGCTTTGGCACCAAAAATAAAGGTCCTGGGCACGATATCCATCTCCGGATGCTCTTTGATCTGATTGTACAGATACATGACATGGAGGATATTCATCAGCTGCCGCTTGTACTCGTGCAGACGCTTGACCTGACAGTCAAAGATGGATCTTGGATTCACATCAATGTTATTGTGTTCCTTGATATATTTGGCCAGACGAACCTTGTTCTGATACTTGATCTGCATAAATTCTTTCTGGCATTTCTCATCATCCACATAAATCTTGAGCTCCCTGATATGGGAAAGATCTGTGATCCACTCATCTCCAATCTTATTGGAAACCCACCTGGCCAGGAGGGGATTACCATGAAGGAGAAATCTTCTCTGGGTGATACCATTCGTCTTATTATTGAACTTCTTCGGCATCATCTCATAGAAGTCTTTCAGTTCCCGCTTCTCAAGAATTTCTGTGTGCAGGCGGGCGACACCATTGACAGAAAAACTTCCGGCGATGGCGAGGTTAGCCATGCGGACCTGCCCGTCATAGAGGATGGCCATGCTGGCGATCTTACTCTGGTTGTCCGGATAGCAGGTCTGAATCTCCTGAACAAACCGGCGGTTGATCTCCTCGATAATCTGATATACACGGGGAAGCAGTCTGGAGAAGAGCTCGATGGGCCACTTCTCAAGGGCTTCTGCCATGATGGTATGATTGGTGTAGGCACAGGTCTTTGTGGTTACTTTCCATGCATCATCCCACTCAAGGCCTTCCTCATCCACCAGAATCCGCATCAGCTCTGCTACAGCCATTGACGGATGGGTATCGTTAAGCTGGAAACACACCTTCTCATGAAGCTTTCGGATATCTTTATGGGTCTGCTTATATTTCTGGACCGCCCTCTGTACAGAGGCAGAGATAAAGAAATACTGCTGTTTGAGACGCAGCTCTTTTCCGGCCATATGGTTGTCGTTAGGGTAGAGGACCTCACAGATGGTACGGGCAAGGTTCTCCTGCTCCACAGCCTTCTGATACTCGCCTTTGTCAAAGGACTGAAGGTTAAAAGTGTTCACCGCCTGGGCATCCCACACCCGGAGGGTGTTTACAAAGTGATTGCCAAAGCCCACCACAGGAATGTCATAAGGGATGGCCAGAACACTCTGGTATCCTCTCTGGATAAACCGAGGCTTGCCATTGTCTCCAGTCTCCACGTCAACATATCCACCGTATTTTACTTCAAGGGAATACTCATCCCTGCGGATTTCAAAAGGATTTCCGTTCTTCAGCCAGTCATCGGGCTTCTCCACCTGATAGCCGTCCTCAATGGCCTGCTTGAACATACCGTAGCGGTAGCGGATTCCGCAGCCGTAAGCCGGATAGTTCAGTGTGGCAAGAGAATCCAGGAAGCAGGCTGCCAGTCTGCCCAGACCTCCGTTGCCGAGGGCAGCGTCCGGCTCCTGGTCCTCAATAAGATTCAGGTCAAATCCCATATCAGAGAGAACCTTTTTCACATCATCATAACATGTGAGGTTGATCAGATTATTGCCCAGAGCCCGTCCCATAAGGAACTCCATGGACAGATAATAGACGATCTTCTTATCCTCCTTCTCAAAAGCCTTGTGGGTCTTGATCCAGTCGTCAATAATGTCATCCTTGACGGTCACAGCCACTGCCTGGTAAACCTGCTGGGGCGTTGCCTCCTCAAGGTTCCGGCGGAAAAGCATACGGACATTGTCCTCAACCAGCCGCTTAAATTTCTTTTTATTAAACTTCTCTTTTCTAATCAATGACGCATCCTCCTGACTATTTTTTCTCGACGCCGAGTGTAACCTTCTCTCCGTTTATCTTCCACTCCTTGGTATAACCTCTGGCGGCGTCGAATGCAATTTCATCTGCCAATACATCATTCTGAATCTCGGCGGCGTGGTCACTCACGATCTGCGCGATCTTCTCGTTGCCCTCTCCGCTCAAAACGATATGGTCGGTCACTTCAAAACCGGCCTCTTTTCTCATGGTCTGTACCTTACTGATGATTTCCCGGACGAATCCTTCTTCCAGAAGTTCAGGGGTCAGGTTGGTGTCCAGCACCACCGTTACACCACGATCTTCCTGGGATACGTAACCCTCTCTCTGGGATGTGGAAATCAACAGTTCTTCAGGCATGAGGTTTATATTAACATCATTTAAAGTAATTGTCAAAAATCCATTTTGATCAAGCTGCTTTTTGGTGGCACTTCCATCGATTTCTGAGAGGATCTGACGGATTTTCCCAAGATCTTTTCCGTACTTGGGTCCGAGGATTCTCATCTGCGGCTTAAAGGAATAATCTGTCAGCTCAGAAACATCCTCAAGGAAGTGAACCTCCTTGACATTCAGCTCCTCCTCGACGATCTCTACATAGTAATCATCAAGTTGTTTCTCTGCCTTTACAAACATCTGGCCGATGGGCTGCCGGTTTTTGATGCCAGAAACATTTCTGGCGGCACGGCCGAGGACCACAATCTGAAGGACTTCATCCATATTCTGTTCCAGCTCCCGGTCGATGAGGTCTTCCTGAACTTCCGGATAGCTGCAAAGGTGGATACTCTCCGGCGCGGAAGAGTCCACAGTTCTCACAATATTCTGATAGATATCCTCAGTCATAAAAGGAATCATGGGGGCCGCCGCCTTGGAAATGGTCACCAGAGCTGTGTAGAGCGTCATGTAAGCGTTGATCTTATCCTGCTCCATGCCCTTTGCCCAGAAACGGGTCCTGGACCGGCGCACATACCAGTTGCTCATATCATCCACGAAAGCCTGCAGTGCCTTGGCTGCCTCGGGGATCTTATAATTCTCCAGGCACTCATCCACTGTCTTTACACAGCTGTTGAGCTTGGAGAGGAGCCATTTATCCATGACAGAAAGCTTGTCTGTCTCCAGACGGTATTTTGTCGGATCAAATTCGTCAATGTCAGCGTAAAGGACATAGAAAGCATAGGTGTTCCAGAGGGTGCCCATGAACTTGCGCTGGCCCTCGGTCACCGCCTTTCCGTGGAAACGGTTGGGCAGCCATGGGGCGCTGTTGGAATAGAAATACCAGCGGATGGCATCTGCTCCGTAATTCTCCAGGGCGTCAAAAGGATCCACAGCATTTCCCTTGCTCTTGCTCATCTTCTGCCCGTTCTCATCCTGGACATGGCCAAGGACGATGACATTCTCATAAGGTGCCTTATTAAACAGCAAGGTTGATTCTGCCAGCAGGGAGTAGAACCATCCTCTTGTCTGGTCCACGGCCTCTGAGATAAACTTGGCAGGGAACTGCTGCTCAAAAAGATCTTTGTTTTCAAAAGGATAATGATGCTGGGCAAAGGGCATAGCGCCGGAATCAAACCAGCAGTCGATTACCTCAGGCACTCTTTTCATCACCCCGCCGCAGTCAGAACAGGGGATGGTCACTTCATCAATGTAGGGGCGGTGAAGCTCCACTTTGACCGCCTCCGGATCTCCGCTCTTGTCTGCCAGTTCCTGACGGCTGCCGATGCAGTCCATCTTTCCGCATTTCTCACAGTACCATACATTAAGAGGCGTTCCCCAGTAACGGTTTCTGGAGATACCCCAGTCCTGGATGTTCTCAAGCCAGTCGCCGAAACGGCCGCTTCCAATAGTTTTGGGAATCCAGTTGATGCTGTTGTTGTTGCGAATCAGGTCATCCTTGACCGCTGTCATCTTGATGAACCAGGACTCCCTTGCATAGTAGAGAAGGGGAGTGTCACAGCGCCAGCAATGGGGATAATCATGCTCAAATTTCGGCGCCGCAAAAAGAAGGTTCCTGGATGCCAGTTCCTTAATAACCTCCGGGTCGGCACTGACTGCACCATGGACCATCTCCTCTTCAGTAGGCTTGGCCCTCATACCGGCAAAGGGAGTCTCCTCTTTCATGACGCCGTGCTCATCCACCATCTGGACAAATGGTGCGTCATATTTTCTTCCAACCCGGGCATCATCCTCACCGAAGGCCGGGGCAATATGGACGATACCGGTACCGTCGGTCATCGTTACATAATTGTCACAGTAGATAAAGAAGGCCTTCTTGTGCTGTTTAGCCGCGGAGTCCGCAGCGCATTTGTACAGAGGCTCATACTCCTTGTATTCCAGGTCCTTTCCGGTCATGGTCTCAAGGATCTCATAAGCTGCCTTTCCTTCCTCTGCCAGAGAGCCCAGCACATTGTCAAGGAGTTCTTCTGCCATATAGTAAGTATAGCCGTCTGCCGCCTTCACCCTGGCATAAGTTTCGTCGGGATTGACACAGAGAGCGATATTGCTGGCCAGGGTCCATGGGGTCGTGGTCCAGGCCAGGAAATAGGCATCTTCGTCCTTCACCTTGAAACGGACGATGGCGGACCGCTCTTTGACTGTCTTATAGCCCTGGGCGACCTCATGGGATGAGAGGGGGGTTCCGCAGCGCGGACAGTAGGGCACAATCTTAAATCCTTTATAAAGAAGTCCTTTGTTCCAGATTTCTTTCAGAGCCCACCACTCAGACTCAATATAGTTGTCATGGTATGTGACATAAGGGTCATCCATGTCCGCCCAAAATCCCACTGTCGCGGAGAAATCTTCCCACATCTCCTTGTATTTCCAGACGGACTCTTTGCATTCACCAATAAAAGGATCCAGGCCGTATTCCTCAATCTGCTCCTTACCGTCGATACCGAGAAGTTTCTCCACCTCAAGCTCCACGGGGAGTCCATGGGTATCCCAGCCGGCTTTCCGGGGAACCATATATCCCTTCATGGTCCGGTATCTGGGAATCATATCCTTGATGACGCGGGTCAGCACATGTCCGATATGCGGCTTACCGTTGGCCGTGGGCGGTCCATCATAAAAGGTATAGACCGGATCTCCTTCACGGATCTTCATACTCTTTCTGAAAATGTCATGATCCTGCCAGAATTTAGCCGTCTCCTTTTCCCTTTCTACAAAATCCAGATTTGTCGAAACTTTCCTGTACATGAATATCCTCCTGTTCCATGCCGGTAATACAAAAAAACTTCCATCCCAGTAAAAATTAGGATGAAAGCCCTGCTATCATTATACCACCTGTCCATACTGTCATATGTCTCTTCTGTAACGGGAAGAACCCGTTGCCGCTTACTGAAACTTTCTGCGGCACAACTCAGGAGTGATCTTCGGTTACCTGCTACTCGCGGCGGATTCCCACTATCTCCGTCTCACTGGGGCTTTTGCCTGGACCTACTGTCTCCTTCTTCGTTTTTTACACAGAGGTTATCATATCCTATATGCCAGAAAATGTCAACAAAAAATCTTTCATTTTCCTTTATGCTATGATAAAATAAGCTGATATTTTAAATACCGCAGCTTCGTATTCTGCGGTTTTTTCTGCAAGGGGATCATACCATGATTAAAAAAGTGATCGTTTCTATATTATGTGCGCTGCTGGTTGCAAGCATGGTGTCCTGCGGCTTTCTGGCTCTCTATTTTATACTTCCCAGCCAGAAATCCAGGATGTCTCTCCACCTCCCGAATACCGTGGAGGACAGCAGTGAAGTACTCGCTGCCCAGGCTGAAGCCCAGTCGGACGAGGAAAATATTACCTACATCCCGAATGTCAACGAGTCATTGACTCTGCGTGAACAGCCGGACAGCAGAGCTGCAGCCATTGCCAGCCTGCCGCTCTATACGCACATGAAGATCCAGGAAGAAGTGGAGAACAGCCCCTTTGTCTATGTCCTGGTAACGACCGGCCCCTTTGAAGGCTACCAGGGTTATGTAAACAGCGATTATATCCAGCCTCTGGGTTCAGATCAGGAATCGGAGGAACCCGCTGAATGACACGTGGCGGGGCTGCCGCATTAAAGAGGCGGCTTCGTTGAAATAAAAGAAAAGGATTCCCATGTCCTGTGTTGTGTCAGTTGCTGGCATCTGTTCGTCTGAT
>JBGUIF010000088.1:0-5012 GCA_045112755.1 Anaerobutyricum sp. | reverse complement strand
TTAATTCCCAGGAGGAAAAACATGAATTATAATGAGATGACTTTGCTTGAACTGCGCAATTATGCCAGGCAGAAGGGCTACCGTGGTCTCACAGGCTTAAAAAAGCAGGATCTGATTGCCAGATTAGAGGAGCTTGAGGGTGGAGAAACTGCCGTGGAACCCGAAGCGGAACGCAGGAAAAGTCCTGCCAGGGCGGAAACGGACTCCAGGACAGAGGCGTCTCCACAGAGAACTGCAAAGACCGGCCGCGGTTATCGCCAGGGTGGAAGAAATGACCGCCGGGAAAACAGTGACCGCCGCGATAATAGTGACAGACGGGAAAACAGTGACCGCCGAGATAATGTCAGCAGAACAGATCGTCGGGACAGCAGTGACCGCCGGGAAGGAGAGGAACCTGCCTCCGATTTCAAACCAGAGCTGGCCAATCTGGACAGTGGTACAAAGGCCAATGGGATTTTAGAGGTTATGCCGGACAATTATGGTTTTATCCGCTGTGAAAACTACCTGCCGGGAGAAAACGACGTCTACGTATCCCCTTCTCAGATCCGGCGATTTAATCTGAAAACCGGCGATATTCTGGTGGGAAATATTCGGATTAAAACCCAGAATGAAAAGTACTCGGCTCTCCTTTATGTGGAATCAGTCAATGGCTACAAACCCAATGAGGCCCAGAAAAGAAATAATTTCGAGGACCTGACGCCGATTTTTCCCAATGAAAAGATCCGTCTTGAGACGGAGGGAGCTCCGGTATCCATGAGGATGGTGGACTTACTTTCCCCCATCGGCAAAGGCCAGAGGGGAATGATCGTATCCCAGCCTAAAACCGGCAAGACTACCCTCCTTAAGCAGATTGCCAGGAGCATTACTAAAACTCAGCCCAACATGAAGGTAATCGTTCTGCTTATTGATGAACGTCCCGAGGAGGTTACAGATATCCGGGAATCCATAGAGGGACCAAATGCGGAAGTAATCTATTCCACCTTTGATGAACTGCCCGACCATCATCGCCGGGTATCTGAGATGGTGCTGGAGAGGGCAAAGAGGCTGGTGGAGCACAAACAGGATGTGGTGATACTGCTGGACAGTATTACCAGACTGGCCAGAGCCTATAATCTGATTGTGCCTCCCAGCGGAAGAACCCTGTCCGGAGGTCTCGATCCGGCTGCGCTTCATATGCCCAAAAAGTTTTTCGGCGCTGCCAGAAATATGAGGGAGGGCGGAAGTCTGACGATCCTGGCCACCGCTTTGGTGGAGACAGGCAGCAAGATGGATGATGTGGTTTTTGAGGAGTTCAAGGGAACCGGCAACATGGAGCTGGTTCTGGACCGCAAACTTTCCGAAAAGAGAATTTTCCCTGCCATTAATATCCAGCGGTCCGGCACCAGGAGAGATGACCTTCTGCTGACCAAAGAAGAGAGAGAGGTTGTCTACGCCCTTCACAGAGAGATGTCAGGATCCAGGGCTGATGAGAATATGGAGCAGATCCTGGATTTCTTTAAAAGGACAAAAAATAATCAGGAATTTATCGAAGTGATGAAGAAGTCCCTCCTTCGGTAAAATCCTTGTAAATACCACAGACTGGTCAACATTGACGGGTTTTTGAAACCTGTGATAAAAATAATAGAAAAGGAACTGTTTATGCTGAAAAAATTATTCACTGTCTTTCTTATTTCCATGGTTCCCATTATTGAGTTGAGAGGGGCTATTCCCTACTCCCAGGCTATTGGCCTTCCCTTGGTTCCATCCTATATTGTTGCGATTATCGGCAATATGCTGCCCGTGCCTTTCATCTATCTCTTTGCCAGAAAGGTCCTGGAGGTGGGATGCAGCCTCCCCGGGCTGCCCGGTCGTTTTTGCAATTACTGTGTGGAGAAAGGAGAGCGGGCAGGAGAGAAACTGAATGCTTCTGCCGGGCGGAATGGTCTTTTCCTTGCCCTGATGTTTTTTGTCGGTATTCCTCTTCCGGGAACCGGTGCCTGGACGGGAACCCTCGCCGCCAGTTTTTTAAATATGGACTTTAAGACAAGTGTCCAGGCCGCTATGTGCGGTGTACTGCTGGCAGGACTCATCATGATGACAGCCAGTGCAGGCCTCTTTACTTTGATCAGAATGTAATGATTCGGATGTCATGATTCTGATAGAAGAAAACCTGGAAAGGAAAAGATCAGAAAGGAATCGTGGGAAAGGATATGGATGTGTCCGGAAAACATGGAGATAAAAGAAGATTCTTGCAGGACAGAAATGGCTTTGACGCCATCTGTGCCTTCCTGCTGTGGATTTCAGTTCTCATAGATCTTCTTGTTCTGCTGCTTCCCTATGAGGAGATCTGGCCTTTATGCTGGATTAGTTTTATCCCCCTGCTGTTCTGTATCCTGAGAATGCTCTCCCGGGACTGTGACCGCAGAGAAATGGAAAATGATCTATTTACCGGCATATTTGACCCTGTCAAAGATGCCGCGAATCAGCGAAAAGAGAGAAAATATCAAAAGAAGATGTTTCGTTTTTTTCGCTGTCCGTCCTGCAGGCAGCAGCTCAGAGTTCCCCGGGGAAAGGGGAAGGTGGAAATCACCTGCCCGAGCTGCGGCAGCAAGTTTATCCGCAAGGCCTGAATAGTCACGATCCGCCGGAGGCTCAATCTCTGACGCAGGTATGAGACCCCTGTCTGAGAGAAGAGAAACCTGCGTCAGGGTTTGAAAAGATACAGCCGCAGTAATTCTGCCGGTACAGATCATATTTTTTTGATAGTTCTATAGAGCGGAGATATCCGCTCTTTTTTTTGAAGTCCGAAGGCAGGTGGCTGACTCCATAGCGGGCGCCCATCCGCTCTCCGATTTCATTGATCCAATCTGCATTTTTGTGGGGACTGATGGAGAGGGTGGTGGTAAAGTAGTCTGCCCCCATGTTCTTCGCAGCCCTAGCGGCCTCTTCCAACCGCATTTCGTAACAATGATAGCAGCGCAGGCCCCGTTCCGGGAGATCCTCCAACCCCCGGGCCATCTCAAAGAATAGAGCCGGCGTATAGGGCCCTTCTGTAAAATGGACTTTGTCGCTGTAGCCGGCCTCTCGGATCAGCCGCTGCAACTCCAGGATTCTTTTTTGATACTCAGACTCCGGCGTAATATTGGGGTTGTAGTAGAACACGGTGATTTCAAAGATCTCTGCCAGATATTCCAGGACATAGCTGCTGCAGGGAGCACAGCAGACATGAAGGAGAAGCCGGGGCTTTGGGGCATCCGGGGACAGCGAACCAATCAGCTGATCCAGCTCCCGCTGATAATTTCTTCGTTTGGACATGATAATCTTCCTTCCGGTCAAATGATACTGGACCTATTCTATCATTTTTTGTTTTAAATTAGAAGACGTGGTTATTTGGTCCGCAAGAATCACAGCTTGTAGTTCCATCGATTACAATATTCCCATGTAGGCTTGTGTTTGCATTTTGAATATGGTAAAATTCAAATAATTTGAGAATATCGGGTATATTCCAGATTATTTGAATATTTTTGCAGTTTATAATTTAAAATCATTCAGTTTGATAAAGGAGCCATCCATGAAACACTATAGGAAACAGGATATTCTCAGTATGGCCGCAGAGGAAGGCATAGAACTGATCTACCTGCAGTTTATCGATGTTTTTGGAATATTGAAAAATGTTGTGATTCCGGCCGGCCAGCTGGAGCAGGCCCTGGAAAATAAGTGTACATTTGACGGATCTTCCATAGAGGGTTTTGTCCGCATTGAGGAGTCGGATATGTATTTATATCCGGATCCGGCGACTTTTCAGATTCTGCCCTGGAGATTCCAGCAGCATAAAGCGGCCCGGCTTATGTGTGACGTCTACCGCCCCGAAGGCATTCCCTTCGTGGGGGACAGCCGTTACATTTTAAAAAAGAGTCTGAGAAAATGTGCTTCCATGGGCTATGCTTTCGAAGTTGGTCCGGAGTGCGAATTCTTTCTCTTTCATACTGATGAACAGCAAAGACCTGTCACGACAGCCCATGAAAGAGCCGGCTATTTTGAGGTGACACCGCTGGACCTGGGCGAGACCACCCGACGGGAGGCGGTACTCATGATGGAGAAGATGGGGTTCCGGGTTGAGGCATCCCACCATGAGGTGGCGCCCTTCCAGCATGAAGTGGATTTTCAGCCCAACAATGCCCTGCTTATGGCAGACATCCTCATGACCTTCAGGATGACCATGAGGGCTCTCGCCCAGAATAACGGCCTTTGTGCCACTTTTATGCCAAAACCCGTTTCCGGGGTGGACGGGTCCGGGCTCCATCTAAATATGTCCCTCAAACGGGAAGGAAAAAATATTTTCTTTGAAAAGAACGATAAAATGAAGCTGTCCAGAGAATGTTATCATTTTATCGCAGGGCTTCTGGAGCATGCCAGAGGCATGTCGCTGATCTGCAATCCCCTGGTGAATTCCTACAAAAGGCTGGTGCCAGGTTATGAAGCCCCTGTCGCAGTCTCATGGTCTGCCATGAACCGGAGTCCTTTGATTCGGATTCCTGCTTCCCGGGGGGCAGGTACCAGAATTGAACTGCGCAGCCCAGATCCCTCCTGCAACCCCTATCTTGTGATGGCGGTCTGTCTGGAGGCCGGACTTGAGGGAATTGTGAAAGGCCTTGAGGCACCGGACCCTATCGGCAAAAACATGTATGAGCTCAGTTCTGAAACCCTCAGGAAGCTTCATGTCAAACTGCTGCCCGGGAACCTCCGGGAAGCCTGTGATGCCTTTGAGCAGGACCAGTTTGTTCAGAAGGTTCTGGGAGAGCATATCAGTAAGAAGTTCCTGGAAGCCAAGAAGCGGGAATGGCTGGAATACAGTGAGCAGGTATCTAAGTGGGAGAGGGATGCCTATCTGATTAAATATTGATAACCCTGCTGAAGATAAGACAGGAACAGCAGAGGATGGAGGAGAATATGAAATTTACGAAAATGCATGCCCTGGGCAATGATTATGTCTATGTGAATTGTTTTAAAGAAAAGGTGGAGAATCCATCTGC
>JBGUIF010000087.1:0-9859 GCA_045112755.1 Anaerobutyricum sp. | reverse complement strand
ACAGGAAGAGGCACCGTGGGACAGTGGCATACGCAGAGCAGGACTAAAGAGGTGAAGTTCGTAGAGGATGTCAGCGTGAAAAAGGCCTACCTGTTTATGAACAATGACCAGGCAGCAGAGAATGATATCCGGGAAGGAGATCATATTCGGGTATATTCTGTCAATGGCCAGAATGCGGAATTTATGGTGAAACTGACACCGAATGTTCCTTACAATCAGTTGTATGCACCGATTCATTATATCGAGTGCAACAAGCTGACACCGTCCAACTATGATAAATACTCCAAAGAGCCGAATTATAAGGGTGCAACCTGTCGATTTGAAAAGATTGCGGATGCCGGTCCAGGCATATCCTGATAGAGCGAGGAGGAGAGAGATTATGTATAGAATCCGAATTGACCGCAGCCGCTGTATAGGATGCCTTACCTGTGTGACAGCCTGTGTAGTAAGCCATGAAACCGAAAGCGGAGATGCAAGAAACCGGGTGGTAATTGATAGTGAGACACAGCCATCTCCGATTTTTTGCAGGCATTGCAACCACCCCGAATGTGTTTACACCTGCATGACAGGTGCCATGAAGAAGAATCCGGAGACAGGTTATGTGACTTATGACAAGGAGCAATGCGCAAGCTGCTACATGTGTGTCATGTCCTGTCCTTATGGCATATTGAAACCAGACAGTATAAGCTATCGGGAGATTATGAAGTGTAATATGTGCGTTCACCGGAGTCCCGATGGCAAAACAGCTAAACCCATGTGTGTAGAGAAATGTCCCATGCATGCTATCACATTGGAGGAGGTGCGCCTATGAAATATGTAGTGATTGGATCTTCCGCCGCTGGTGTGAATGCAGTAAGGGAGCTTAGAAAAAGAGATAAAGAGGGAAAGATCATCCTGATTTCCAAGGATAAGGATATCTACTCCCGATGCATCCTCCATGAATATCTGGCAGGAAAAAGAAATATAGAAAGACTTAGATTTGTAGAACAGGACTTTGAGGAACTCTACGATGTAGAATGGATGAAAGGGCGGGAAGCTGTCGGCCTTGACCGGGAAGCAAGGAAGATATTGCTGGATCAGGGAGATTCGGTCTCCTATGATAAGCTGCTGATTGCCACAGGCTCTCATACATTTTTCCCACCGATAAAAAATATGGCCGGGGCAAAGAATATGATCGGTTTCCGCAATATCGATGATATTGAGGTGCTTAAGGAAGTGGCCCGGGATGTGATTGCCTCCGGCGGCAAAAAGAAAATAGTTGTCCTGGGATCCGGCCTGGTAGGCATAGACTGTGCCACAGGTTTTCTGGAGCTGGGTGTCAAGGTAACTCTTTGCGACTTTGCGGGCTGGCTGCTGAATAAACAGCTGGATCAAAGAGCTGCTCAGACCTATATTGACGCTTTCAGGGCGGAAGGAGTCGACCAGTATTACGGTGTAGGGGTCAACGAAGTGATTAAGAACGACAATGACGAGATCACTACGGTCGTTCTAAGTGATGGCACGGAGCTTGCCTGTGATTTCTTTGTAGTGACTGCCGGCGTGCGGTCCAATGTGGAGTTCCTGGCAGACAGCGGCCTGGAGCTTTCCCGCTTCGGCCTGGTCTACGATGAGGAGGGCAGGACCAATGATCCCGATATCTTTGGGGCAGGCGATGTGTCTGGGTTAAGTCCCATCTGGCCTGTCGCTGTGAAGGAAGGGATGATCGCGGCGGCCAACATGGCAGGAGAGAGGGCAAAGATGACGGACTTCTTTGCCAGCAAGTCTACCATGCGTTTTCTTGAGATATCCACCATGTCCCTGGGAGAGGTGAATCCGAATCTGGAAGAAGATCCGAATATATGCGTGGAGATCTACGATAAAGACGGGGTCTACAAGAAGATCGTCCATAAGGACGGTAAAATTATCGGAGCCCTTCTGCAGGGAGACCTGGCCTACGGTGGCGTGCTCCAGCAGATGATTGCCCGCAGACTCGATGTGCGTAAAGTTAAGAAACCTCTGTTTGAGATTGATTATTCTGACTTTTTCCATATCAAGGACAACTTTGAGTTTTCCTACGACGAATCATACACTGGATAGAGGGGAGAGCAAGATTATGTCAGAAAGAATAAAAAGACTGCCGATTCCGGCAGTAGCTACCTGCCTGAGCGCGCTGACAATGGCGAATGTGTACGGGGGACTGGGATTTATCTGGCTGCGCTGGCTGGTCATGGCCTGCGGAAGCCTTCTGATCCTGGCTTTTATCTTTAAGATTGTCCGCTGGCCGGGAGTTTCCCTGGAGGAGTATGCTCTGACCATCCCCTGCAGTTTATACGGTTCCTTCTGCATGTGTCTGATGGTTCTGGGAAGCTTTTACTATGAAATGGGCTTTGGTCCCGGCAAGATCATCTGGATAATCGGGGTAGCCCTCCACTTTGTGCAGATTATCATTTTTACTGTTCGGCACACTTTCGGCAAAGTGATTGCCGGGAGGGATTTTATCCCTATGATGCCCAGCTGGTATGTGACCTACAACGGGTGGATGGTTGCCTGTGTCACAGGGGGAGCCATGAATGCAGGTCCCATCCTGAAAGTAATTACCATTTACGGCTGTATCATCTATGTGGTGCTGCTTCCTTTCATGATCTGGAGACTGCTTAACGTGGAGATCAAGGCGGCGGCTTATCATACCATGGCTGTCCTGCTGGCTCCCTGCAGCCTCTGTGTGGTCAGCCTGATTAATGTTTACGGATCACCCAATCCTGCCCTACTTTCCTTTATGTATATCTGTGTCCTTGCCTCTCTGGCATTTATCCTTTTTAAGCTGCCGGATTTCTTCTCTTTTGCCTTCTATCCGGGATTTGCGGGACTGACCTTCCCAATGGCCATCGGTGTGGTTGCCACACAGAAGATGGCCGGATATCTGACAGAGCATGGCAGTGAGAGCCTGGGATTTGCATGTACTCAGCTGGCAGGACTCCAGATCTGGGTCACTTCCATGCTGGTGGGATATGTGGTTCTGATGCTGCTTCGGATGATGTTGAAAAAAGAACAGCGAGGCTGATAATGACAATCTATTGACAACTGCAGCTTTTTCATCAGATGGGAGAAGGCTCCCCTTCTATAAGGGGGAGATCCTATTTAATTATATTAGATCGAGACTTGAATTAAAGAAAGGGAGGTATTATATGGGGTTCACAATGACCCGGACAGAATTTGACCAGGTGCTGGCGGGACTTTTAAAGAAATATCGGCTATATGCACCTGTATTGAAGAAGGGACAAGGGAGGTTCACTGATACCGATGTGGTGATGTATGACTTTGTCAGGAATAGTTCGGAGATTGAATTTGAGAAGAAATCAGATTTTTCTTTCAAGGAGATTCTGACACCTCTTTCTCAGACCTTGTTTTTCTTTACAGAAAATGTGATTAAGGAAGCAGATATCGATGACAGTGAGGCGCTGGTCTTCCTTCGCAGCTGCGATATGCATGCCTTAAAGAGGCTGGATCAGATTTATCTTCATAACGGCATGCATGTGGACAGCTTCTATAAGAAGATCAGAGAGAAAGTGCATTTTGTCCTGATCGGCTGTTCATCAAGCTTTCAGGATTGTTTCTGTGTGAGCATGGGGACAAATCTGACTGAGGAGGGTTACCTTTTTTCAGTGAATTATGCGGATGGCCGCTACGATGTAGATCTGAAAGATTCGTCCCTGGAAGACCTCTTCGCTTCTTCCGGTGCGGCTGTCAAAGAAGTGACAGCTGCCTGTGTGACGGAAAACGAAGTGAAGGTACATGTTCCGGAAGAGATTCCCAATTCTATTATAGGATCTGATCTGTGGAAAGAATATGATAAGCGGTGTGTCGCCTGCGGGCGCTGCAATCTTGTCTGTCCGACCTGCACCTGCTTTACCATGCAGGATGCCTATTATACGGATAACGGGAAGGTGGGAGAACGACGGAGGGTTGGCGGATCCTGTATGATCGATGGATATTCCACTGTTGCCGGAGGAGGAGAATACCGGAAGAAGCACGGGGAACGGATGCGCTTTAAAGTGCTGCATAAGATCTCCGATTTCAGAAAACGCTTCGGATATGATATGTGTGTCGGCTGCGGGCGCTGCGATGATATCTGTCCCGAGTACATTTCATTTTCCAACATAATCAATAAAGTAGATGCGGCAGTAAAGGAGGGAGAACGATGAGTACGACCAACAGTAATCCTTATATTTCATTCCCTTCAGAGATACTGGATGTCATTAAGCACACGGGGAAAGAGTATACCTTCCGTATGGCTTTTCAGGGAGAGGTAAAGCCTGGCCAGTTTTTTGAAGTATCCATACCCAAGTTCGGTGAGGCACCCATCTCAGTCAGTGGCATCGAAGAGGGTGTCAGCGTTGATCTCACCATCCGTCGTGTAGGCCGCGTGACCAACATGGTATTTGAACACATGAAGGGCGAAAGCTTTATGATGCGGGGCCCCTATGGCAACGGATTTGATCTGGACCTTTACCGGGACGGAGAAGTAATCGTCGTGGCCGGAGGAACGGGAGTATCCCCTGTTCGCGGTGTGATTGAAGCCCTGTCCCTGACAGAGGATGCCAAAGACAAACATGTAATCGTCGGATTCCGCAGCCCGGATGATATGCTTTTCAGAAAAGATCTTGCCAATTGGGAAGAGAGACTGGACCTGTGGCTGACCGTGGACGGTGCACCGGAGAGTTATGAGGGGAAAGTCGGTCTGGTTACAAAGTATATTCCGGAGATTGAGCTTCGGGATGTCTCTTCTGCCCGGGCTATCGTCGTTGGTCCGCCGGCTATGATGCGGTTTTCTGTTATGGGACTGCTTGATAAAGGTTTTAAAGAGGAAAACATCTGGGTATCCCAGGAGCGGAAAATGTGCTGCGGGCTTGGCATATGCGGACACTGCCGTGTGGGAGACAAATACATATGCCTGGACGGACCCGTTTTTAACTATACGGAGTCCAGGGACATGATTGACTAGGAGGGAAGACTCATGATCAGAGATTACAATATGAAAGAGTATAAGAGGAATGCTTTTCGCCAGTCAAAACACAGAGGAGAGATCGCTTCCCGCGTGAGAGTTCCAGGTGGAAGGATTGACGCCAGGTCCCTGATGCGGGTGGTTGAAATCGCGGAGAAATACGGTGACGGAACAGTCAATCTGACCAACCGGCAGGGCTTTGAGATTCCTCATATAAGAATCGAGGACAGGGATAAAGTCAATCAGGAACTGCAGCTGATCATCGAGAATACCGGGGTCAATCAGGGGGAGCCAGGGGAAGGCTATCCGGCATCCGGCACCCGTAATGTAGTTGCCTGCCCGGGACAGGACCTGTGCCCCTTTGCCTGCTATGATACCAAAGAACTGGCAGTGAAGATCGACAAGATGATCTTCCCCAACAACCATCATGTCAAGATTGCCTGCACCGGCTGTTCCAATGACTGCGCCCATGTCAGGCTGAATGACTTCGGCATCATCGGTCAGACGGAACCACAGTATGATCCAAACCGCTGCATCGGATGCGAACAATGCGTAAAATACTGCTCAAAGAGAAGTGTCGGTGCCCTTTCTGTTGTCAATGGGAAAATTGTACGCGATACCAATAAATGTATCGGCTGCGGAGTCTGTGTAAACTACTGTCCCACCAGGGCCTGGACCAGGAGTAAAGAACATTATTTCCGCCTGGAGCTCATGGGGCGTACCGGAAAGAAAAACCCCCGTTTAGGCGAGGACTTCCTGAAATGGGCAGACGAAGAAAGCATCTGCAAGATTATTAAGAATACTTATGATTATCTTGATGATTATCTGGATATGGCCGCAGTAGAAGCAAAAGAGCATATCGGCTATATCATTGACCGTACCGGCATGGAGGAATACCTCAAATACGCCATGAAGGATGTGGAGCTGGGCCCGAAATGTGAGATGGCCGGCAGAATCTACTGGGGCGGCAGGCGCTATGATCAGACCAATGAGCTCCGCAAATCCATGTTCCGCTTCTCCGACCGGGAGGAATAAGCAGACAGGAAATTAAACCGTATCCATTTGGATAATCTTCTTTAAATACCTGGAATCCATTTGAAATATAATGGATTCCTTTTTTATGAGTGCAGTACATTTTTTATGTAGAATCAGATTCCTCTTGCGAAAGTTCTGCAGGATGTATTATAATGGGTTAGTATAATCTAACTAATGTTTTACTGGAAACAGGCATTTTTTTTGAGACATGGGTTAGTGAAGCCTAACCTGATAAAGATTAAGAGAGGAACATTATGGGTTTATTTAGAAAATATGTGAATCAGACCAGAAAACCGGAAGGGTTCCTGGAAAAGATGATGGTTAATGGAATGAACGGCGGTCACGCAAAGATGGCCGACTGGGGGATGGCTCATCATAAAACTAAACCATGGATTACCGTGATTGCAAAGAAAAGCTGAGAGGTTAAATATTGACTATGGTCACAGGACTTTTGATACCGTTTCTTGGAACAACCGCAGGCTCGGCCTGTGTATTTTTTCTGAGAAAGGAACTGAAAATCGGTATTCAGCGGGCATTGATCGGATTTGCCGCCGGTGTGATGGTCGCGGCTTCCATATGGAGTCTGATTCTACCGTCAATGGAGCAGTCGTCTGATATGGGAAAACTTGCCTTTTTGCCGGCTTTCATCGGCTTCTGGCTGGGAATCCTTTTCCTGCTTTTGCTGGACCATATGATACCGCATCTTCACAGGAGCATTGATCAGGAAGAGGGGCCGAAGAACCATTTAAACAGGACAGCTATGCTGGTGCTGGCTGTAACTCTTCACAATATTCCGGAGGGGATGGCAGTAGGAGTTGTCTATGCCGGGTTGATCAGCGGATCAGGGAATATCACCCAAGGTGCGGCCCTTGCTCTTGCCCTTGGCATAGCTATACAGAACTTTCCCGAAGGGGCGATTATATCCATGCCTCTGTATGCGGAAGGAAAGAGCAAGGTGAAATCATTTCTGTTAGGCATGTTTTCCGGAGCAGTCGAACCTCTTTTCGGGGGACTGACCGTTATCATAGCAGGCCTGGTGCTTCCCGCCATGCCTTATTTTCTTTCATTCGCTGCAGGCGCCATGCTTTATGTCGTTGTGGAAGACTTGATACCAGAGATGTCCGCCGGGGAGCATTCTAATATCGGCGTTGTTTCCTTTGCCACGGGATTCAGTTTGATGATGATGCTGGATGTGGCCTTGGGATAAATTGAAGAGAGGATGGAAGAGAAGACTGGTTAACGGTATTATATTGGCGAAAAAAAAACTTAAATGATATAATCAACATGACTTATAGCTGTCGTGTTAACTTTGGTATGATACATAAGGAGTATGAATATTACAGATGAATGTCTGCATCATGAGATCTGTCTGAGTGATGCCAGAAGAGTTGCCCTCTGGAAACTCAGAATTGTGATCCGGTATCCAATCAAGGAAAAGGAGGACTAAAGATGGCTTCATCGAAAGAATATCTGGATTTTATTATGGAGCAGCTTTCAGATTTGGACGATATATCTTATCGACCGATGATGGGAGAATACATCATTTATTATCGTGGAAAGGTGGTTGGCGGCATTTACGATAACCGCTTTCTGGTAAAACCCGTAAAGTCAGCTGCAGCGATGATGCCGGATGCGGATATGGAACTGCCTTATGATGGGGCTAAGAAAATGCTGATGGTTGATGATGTGGAGAACCGGGAATTCCTGGGCCAGCTTATGGAAGCTATGTATGAGGAACTGCCTGCTCCGAAGAAGAAACGATGAGAATCTGGAGACAAAAATAATCTATTTCCATAGCTATAGATAGATTGGTGCCTGGCTGCATATCATATCCAGGCACCAATTTTTTGTTTCTTCTCCGGTAATAATCTCTCTGGCTCAGGAAGTCCGGACAGCATCTGTCTGATCTGGAAGAGAGCGCACAAAAACAGCGCCGCAGTTACGATAGGCCATTCTTATTATGAATGGACAATTCGTGACTGCGGCACGTTCTCCTGAAGATATTTTTAAACATTTTCAAATTCATGCTGATATAAAACTCGCTGCTACTTTCTGAACATCCATTCTGAGCCGCTAAGTAAAGAGCATACCGGAATATCATATTCGCCGCTTGTTCCCATTGTTCTATAAGAACTTCCCTCAAAGATAACTGCCTTGATCCTTCTGAACATATTTTCGATTCTTTCTTTTCTTCCTGTATTTTTCATTTGTATCCTCCTTCTGTAAAAATACCAGGTACCTTTGTGAAATGATTATGTTCTTATGTTTTTGAAATGGTATCCGGCAGCTTTACCTGTCTTTTTTGATGGGGTTTTGTTATTTGATATACAGATCATAACATACCCTTAGTCACAGAAATGTCACACGATTCAAGACCACTGGATAATTCTTTTATAAGTTCGCCCCTGGCAGAATAAGAAATAATAAATTCCCGAGGAAAAACCTTTGTTGCCACAGGAATAATTACCTGTTATTTTATTAGTAAAAATATATTAATGAGGATGATGTTTATGAAAAAAATAGAATATAAACCCAATACGTTACTGTATCCGGTTCCTGTTCTTCTGGTCAGTTCCGGCACAGAAGACGGCAGAACCAATATTATGACTGCAGGATGGACAGGTACTGTATGTACAAAGCCCCCGATGGCTTATGTGTCTATCCGTCCCGAGCGTATATCATACAATATGATCAAGGAATCCGGGGAGTTTGTTCTGAATCTCAACACGGAAGATCTTGCTGCGGCGTCGGATCAGTGCGGAGTGATATCCGCAGCAGACTGTCCGGACAAATGGGCTTTAACCGGTCTTACCAGAGGAAAGGCCTCTCATCTTGATTATGCGCCCATCATAATGGAAAGTCCCTTGAATATTGAATGTAAAGTCAAAGACATCTTTGCTCTTGGCAGTCATCATATGTTTATTGGCGAGGTTGTTGGAATTGACGTTTCTGAGGAATACATGGGTGAGGATGGTTTGATTCATCTTGATCAAGCCGGGCTGATTGCATTTTCCAGCCGCCGGACAGGAAAGAAAAACATCCCAGTGGGAAGCTATGTCAGGCTCGGTGAAACCATCGGGAGGTATGGATTCACTTCTGAGGCAGATATACGGACACATTGAATCATCGGAAAGAGAGGAAATGCCATGTTGCTGAATTGTACCAACCATCCCAGTGAGATGTGGAATGAGCCCTTGATGGATGCAGCAAAAAAGCAGTATGGGGAGATTGTGGATCTGCCCTTCCCCTTTGTCTCCCCCGAATGGAGTATACAAGACCTCCGCAGAGAGGTTGAGGACTATGCCGCCAGGATTGAAGCGTTTCAGGCGGATGCCGTACTGGCGGCGGGAGAATTTACCTTCCTGTTCATGTTGGTCGATAAATTGCTTGCGGATGGCGTGAACGTCATCTGCTCCTGCTCCAGGAGAAACACCGTCGAAGTAAAGAATCCGGACGGAAGCAACGAAAAGAAGAGCGTGTTTTTCTTTGAAGGCTTTCGGCCTTACGCGCGTTATCAAAGCAAGGAGGCAGTATATGGATAAAGAACTGATGAACTGCGAAGTCCTCTGCATTCTTGATACCAGACAGATTCAGCGTTATATGTTCCGCTCCAACACAATGCTGGACACTGTTGGGGCGAGTGATCTGATGATTCATATTCTTGATGATGCCATTCTGCATGCTCTGAGGACAGTGAATCCACCTGTGCCGGAGGACCAATTCGATTTCTCTCTGGATCCGGAGGGAGAGATTCCTTATTTCCGGAGCACATCCGTGCAGTTTCAGCTGATCACCTGTCAGGCCGGCAATGCCATCTTTATCGTGAGGACGGGGGCGCTGGCC
>JBGUIF010000086.1:0-6487 GCA_045112755.1 Anaerobutyricum sp. | reverse complement strand
ATGGAAATGAAATCAGTCAACTGAAGCTGAAAGGAGGGAACGGGCATGCAGGACTGCAAGAATTTGAATTTCAAGCAGAAGAATTGTATGATCGAAGGCAATGCTTTCGAAGAGCAATTCAAACTTCCCGAGCGGGAGGGTGTGGAGCTTCCCACCGACGAACTCGAAAGAATTGCCGGTGGCGATAGACATTTTATAATCCCGGCTTGCCCCAAATGCGGCAGCGGGAATACCACCGAGATCTCCTCTTACGAGTTCAAGTGCGATAACTGTGGTTACGAGTGGAGAAGATAAGCTATCCAGGAGATATTTATTACAGATGATAAAAATATGATTTTTATCATCTGTTTTTTTATCATGAAAAGAGAGGTTGACTATGAATGAAGTGATAAAACAGTTATTTGAGAGAAAATCTGTGAGAGCTTTTACAGACAGAGAGATTGATGAGGAGATCGTACAGGATATTCTTAATGCGGCTGTCATGGCTCCAACTGCCGGCAACCAACAACTCTATACAATTCTCCGGATCACAGATTCTGAAATTCTCCACACCTTAAGCGAAAGCTGTGACCACCAGCCATTCATTGAGAAAGGGAAATTGGTTCTCCTGTTCCTGGCAGATTGCCGGAAATGGTTTCGGCTCTATGAGTATGCGGACTGCCTTCCCCGCAGCCCGGGGCCGGGTGATCTGATGATAGCAGTGGATGATGCCTTGATCGCTGCCCAGAATGCGGTAGTAGCTGCCTGGTCCTATGGAATCGGTTCCTGTTATATCGGAGATATTATGGAAAATGTCGAGATCCACAGGGAAGTCTTCAGATTGCCGGAGTTTGTTTTTCCTGCGGCTCTACTGGTTTTCGGCTATCCTACAGACCAGCAGAAGGGAAGGCCAAAACCACCCAGGGCGGATATGGAGTATATTGTTCATGAAAACCATTACCGCGATCTGTCAGAAGAAGAACTTGAGGCCATGCTGAGACACTCAGTGGGAGACAAGAATCACAAAGAATGGGTTCGTGCCTTCTGCAGGAGAAAGTATCATTCGGATTTCGCCCTTGAGATGACGCGGTCGGTCAGGAAGTATTTGAAGCAATATGATGACTGAAAGTATATTACCCCAGAAAAACATTTGAGTTTGGCACTAGATGTGGTAGGATTATTATATCTGGTTATTATGATAATCTAATAGAGAAGGGAAAGGAGCTCTCTATGAATTTTATATTTGTATCACCTAACTTCCCACACACTTACTGGCATTTCTGCGACAGCCTTAAAAGGAACGGAGTCAATGTTCTTGGAATCGGTGACTGTCCCTATGATCATCTTGCAGATGAACTGAAGGGTTCACTGACTGAGTATTATAAAGTGGACAGTATGGAAAACTATGACAGTATGTACCGGGCTGTAGCCTTTTTTGCCTTCAAGTATGGCAAAATCGACTGGCTTGAGTCTAACAATGAGTACTGGCTTGAACAGGATGCAAGACTGAGAAAGGATTTTAACATCACCACAGGCGTTCAGCCGGAGGAGCTTGCCCTCTGGAAAAGTAAATCAGCCATGAAGCCGGTTTACCACAAGGCAGGTATTCCCACAGCACGCAATCATAAGGTAACAGATCTCGATGCGGCCAAAGCCTTCCTGAAAGAAATCGGCGGCTATCCTGTGATTGTTAAACCTGACATCGGAGTAGGAGCAGCAGATACATGGAAATTAGAAAATGACCAGGATCTGGTGTCTTTCTTTAATCATAAACCTCAGGTTCCTTACGTGATGGAGGAATTCGTCTTCGGAAATATTTATTCTTATGATGCTATATGTGATTCCAATAGTGAACCACTCTTTGAGTCTTCCTGCTGGTTCCCGCCTTCCGTTGCTGATTTGGTAAATAAAGGTCTTGAGTTGACTTACTATGTCAATGCCACTGTTCCTGAGCAGCTGCAGGATTATGGCAGACGTGCTTTAAAGGCATTTAAAGTTCGGAGCAGATTCGTTCATTTTGAATTCTTCCGACTGACGAAGGCCAGAAACAATCTGGGTGAAATCGGAGATTTCGTCGGCCTTGAAGTGAATATGAGACCCGCCGGCGGCTATACGCCGGATATGATGGACTTTGCTCATTCGACGGATGTATACCAGATGTATGCTGATATGGTCACAAATGATACACGTTTGCTGCCGGATCCTGCTGAGGATAAATTCTGTGTCTATGCCTCAAAGAAAGATATCCATAAATATGTTCATTCACATGAGGAAATCATGGGAAAATATGGTGATCGTATGGTTATGGCTGAGCGCATGCCGGACGTACTTTCCGGGGCTATGGGCAACGAGATGTATACCGCTGTGATTACAGATGAGAAAGAGATATGGGAATTTGCGGATTTCGTAGAAAAGAGAGCGGATGAATAATGGAAGAAAGATATGAAGTAAGATACAGTGAAAGTTTGGGACGTGAGATGGGGCATGCAGTATTTGGTCATGCCGGCAAGTTATGTCTGGCTTTTGCTCCTCAGAATGGACATCTTTGGGATTTTCGGAATTTCGGAATGGTGGATACGGTACGGTCTTGGATCGATGCGGGAAAGCTGAGAATCATATGTGTTGACAGCATCGATGAGCAGTCCTGGTCTGATGCAGACGGAGACCCAAGGTACCGGGCAGAGATGCAGGAACGATGGTTCCACTATGTGTTGGATGAACTTCTACCCGAGTATCTCACCTATGGGGAAAAGGCCATGGTTACAGGATGCAGTATGGGCGGGCTTCACGCAGGGGTTTTCTATTTCAGAAGACCGGATGTCTTTGATGCCATGATTTCTTTAAGCGGAGTTTTTGATGCCCTGTACTTCTTTGGCGACTATATGGATGATATCGTATACAATAATTCTCCTGTTCATTTTCTTGCAAATATGCCGGATGATCATCCCTGGCTCGATTTTTACCGAAAAGGAACGATTATCTTCTGCTGCGGGCAGGGCGCATGGGAAGATAAGATGAGAATTGACTCAGCCAATCTTGACCGTATCCTGACGGCATTGAATGTTCCTCATTGGGCAGATTTCTGGGGTTACGATGTGAATCATGACTGGCCTTGGTGGCATAAACAGCTGCCCTACTTTATGGAGCATGTGCTGGGCCCGGCTTATGATGAATAGATTTTGAACGATTATTGAATTGAAGAAGCTGCCATCAGGTATCTCATCCTGGTGACAGCTTTCTTTATATATAAAACAAATCACCATAAAGTCCTATGATGCTTCTGTGATATATGCTCTGTTATAATGAGTCCAACAAAACAAAAACATTTAACGGATTAAAAAAAGATTTATATTCAAAAAAGAAAGGAGATTTTGTTATGATTAATAAAGAGGTTGAAAAGAGATATCTTTCTATTGAAGATCTGGATAAAGTCAGCGGCGGAGAGATGGGAGACGGCAAATACGGTGGAGACGGCGGATTCGACGGATATTTTTCCTTTGTATGTCCGAAGTGCGGCAGCAAACACTGGTATGTAATCGACTACCAGCCGGCGAGAACATACAAAGACGGTACACCCAGACCAAGCGCCGGCTTGTTCAGGTGTATGGATTGCGGCAAAACTATGGAATTCGATAACGTATCAATCTATTAATGCAAAAAGCGGACAACAATCATAATTCTGTTCTGTAAAATCAGCATCCTCTCGAGGGTGCTTTTTCAATCTCTGACATGGGTCATTATATCAAATTGACTTTGTTCTTCAAAACAATTATAGTTATAGGAGTATAGTAACATGAAAAAGAAGGTTGTAGTCACAGAGCCAATGTCTACGGCGTTCAAATATCTTTTTGGCGCGCGGTGAGGGAAGATTTTTGTAGTATGGACAGGTTGGCATGAAGGGGGATGTGCAGACATATGGCTAAGGCTATTCAAAAGAATCAATCTATTGTTGACTTGTTAGAGGCAAGCAGTTCTATACAGGGGGCAGAGAAGGAGACTTTCAGGAAGCTTTATGAGCAGGGAACTCTGAAAAGGTATGATAAGGGGGAATCCGTCCTCCATGCCAAAAAGCAGGCAGACTATGTATGCTTTCTGATGTCCGGAAAGGTTATCGAGTACAATATGACCCTGCAGGGGAAAAGAAAGATTCTGTTTGTATTAGGAAAGGGTGCATTGCTTAATGACTATGTATTTACCCGGCATGCTCCTGCGATTTACTGTGATGCCATCGAAGCCTCTACAATCCTTCAGATTCCCAATGAACGATTTGTGGAGATCCTGAGAGGAGATTGTTCCCTTTGTCTTGCGCTCATGAGGGACCAGGAGAAGAAGTATCAGCGGCTGATTCACCAGCTGAAAAACAGTGTGGGTAATATCAACATGGACCGGAAGATTGCAGCAAAGTTGTGGAAGCTGGGCAGAGATTTCGGTATACCAAGAAAGGATGGGACGGAGATCGATATCAATATGAGCGTGACCCTGTTGGCAGATATGCTGGGGACTTCCCGGGAGAACACTTCCAGACTGCTGAAGAACATGATGGCGCAGGGATTGATCCGGCATGAGAAGAAAAGGATTATTATCAGAGATATGACAAGATTGTCTCATTATTATAAAACAGGAGACAGGTAAGTATAAATTATTGGGCTCCAGACGGATTCCGTGACAAAAGTCACGGAATCTTTTTTTTGCTTCTGATAAAATATTGTTGTCGAACATAAATCCTTATATCAAGAATGGGAGTAAAATATGAAAAAAGTACAGTCAACCTGTAATTTCTGTGCGATTGATTGTAACCTGGACTTTTATGTGGAGGACGGGCGTATCATTAAGACCGTACCCACCAGGGGTTATCCGGTTAATGATGGATTTTCCTGCATCAAGGGGCTTTCGCTTAGCAAGCAGCAGACGACAGTGAAACCTGACAGCCTGCCGAAAATCCGCCAGGAGGACGGATTCATGAAGGAAGTTCCCTGGGAGGAGGCTTTTAAACATGTGGCGGATAAACTGAAAGACCTTCAGGAGAAGTACGGAAGAGAGAGCGTAGCAGGAATCAGTACCGGCCAGCTGACGCTGGAGGAATTTGCGATTTTTGGCCATGTGATGAGAAACTATCTGCAGACCAATGTAGATGGAAATACCCGGCTATGTATGGCGACAGCGGCAGTGGCGCACAAACAGACGCTGGGCTTCGATGCACCTGGTTATACCCTCCAGGATCTTGAGTTATCCGATACGATCATTTTTATCGGTGCCAATCCTGTAGTTGCCCATCCTATCGTTTGGGGAAGAGTCCGCAGCAACCAGGTTCCAGGACATAAGATCGTCGTGATCGATCCGAGGAGATCCGAGACAGCTATGAACGCGGATTACTGGTATGGATTAAAACCACGGACGGATCTGGTGCTTCTTTACACCATAGCCCATATTCTGGTTGAAAATGACTGGGTGGACCATGAGTTTATCGGCAGGAGCACCAATGGCTATGAAGATTTTGCAGCCTTTGTAAAGGATTATACGGTGGAGAAAGGGGCCGAGGTGACTGGCCTGTCTCAGGAGGATATCCGGGAACTGGCAGAACTGATTCATAAAGGGAAAGCAGTCTCTTTCTGGTGGACTATGGGAGTAAATCAGGGCTATGAGGCAGTCCGGACTGCTCAGGCCATCATGAATCTGGCTTTGATGACCGGGAATGTGGGGAGACCCGGTACCGGCGGTAATTCCATCACCGGTCAGTGCAATGCCATGGGTTCCCGTATCTTCAGTAATACCACCTGCCTGCCGGGAGGCGGAGATTTCGCTGATCCGGCAGAGAGAAAGCGGGTTGCGGATATCGTAGGGATTTCCGAGGACCTGGTCGCTAAAAAGCCGACGATACCATATAACAAGATCATCGAAGGCATCAACGAAGGGACGATAAAAGGCCTTTGGATCCTGTGTACGAATCCAAGACACAGCTGGACAAACAATGAGACCTTTGCTGAGGCCGCAAAGAAGCTGGAATTATTTGTGGTACAGGATATTTACGATACGATAGAAAGCGCCGAAGATGCGACTGTCTACTTTCCCGTGGTGCCGGGGATTAAGAAAGCAGGTACCTATATCAATCTGGAGCGCCGTATGTCGGCCATGCGGCCCGTACTTCCCAGAGGAAAGAATGAGATCTCTGATTATGAGTGCATCCTGGGCGTGGCCAGGGCCCTTGGTATGGGGCCGGCCATCGAGCGCTGGGAGACACCGGAGCAATGTTTTGACTTGCTGAGGGAGCTTTCCAGAGGAAAACCCTGTGATTTTACCGGCGTAAAGTGGGATGATCTGACAGATTCTAAAGGACGGCAGTGGCCTTATCCGGAAGGGAAGGAAGAGGAGTACGCTGACGACCAGAGAAGGCTTTATGGGGACGGGATTTTCTTTACACCTGATGGAAAAGCCAGGTTCCACTTTGAAGAGCCGCTTCCCAATCCCTATGTACCAAATGAAGACTTTCCTGTCGTCTTCAATACAGGAA